>CAMWVO010000315.1 GCA_947177695.1 uncultured Clostridia bacterium | reverse complement strand
GCATGTGTTAAGCGTGCCGCCAGCGTTCGTCCTGAGCCAGGATCAAACTCTTTATCAAGTTTGTATCTCAATATACCCTTTCGGATACATTAAAATCTTATCCCGTTAACTCATTTCAGAAAACTTTTAAGTTTTTACTGACGTTCGTTACTCTTTTATACTCTCGTAACCTGAGTTCTTACTTCCTTCATCATCTCTTTAACTCATCATCAAAAAGATAACTCCGGGGTTCAGGGTCCTTTGTTTCTTGGTCTTCTTCGTTTCCTGTTGTTCAATTTTCAAGATTCCGATGCTTCCCTTGCGGAATGCTTAACTATTATATCATAAGCATTTTGCTTTGTCAAGCGTTTTTCAAAAAATTTTTCAAATTTTTGTTTTCCGCTTGTCCGCTCTCCCGCGGGTCAGCTTATTTAGTATACTACGTTTCATTTTTTTTGTCAAGGGTATTTTTTTAATTTGTAGCATTGCACAAACAAATTATGACAAATTTGCCGTCCTTTGTGCAAATTATGTGCAAAATGATCCAAAATATACATCAGTACACCAAAAATTTTCCCGATAATATGCAGGATGGGCAAACTCTTTCGGGAAAATAAAACACCTACAGCAGAAATGTAACAAAAATTATATTGATTTTGCGGAAAAGCAGGTATATAATAAAATGCGGTAATTTTATATAGTATGCCCTGCAAGACACTTTAAATATTATATATAGTATGCAAACTTTTGAGGTGAGTTTATGGAAATCGAAGTTTTTAAAGACCTTGCAATAATAATCCTTTTTGCAAAGCTGTTCGGTCTGCTTGCGAAAAAGCTGCGCGCGCCGCAGGTTGTGGGCGAGATCGTGGCGGGACTTATAATAGGTCCCTCCGTTCTGGGAATGGTGGGACAGTCCGACTTTATCTCACAGCTTGCGGAGATAGGCGTGCTTCTGCTTATGTTCAGTGCGGGACTGGAGACCGATCTGAAAGAGCTTCTCCACACGGGACCCGTGGCTCTTGCCATAGCCTGCATGGGCGTTACCGTGCCGCTTATCGGCGGATATCTGCTTTACTCCTGCTTTTACGGATTTGCTCCCGCAGGCGCGGATCAGTTCTACAGGGCGCTTTTCACGGGTGTTATTATGACTGCGACCTCTGTGGGTATAACCGTCCAGACCCTCCGCGAGCTTGGCAGACTTAAAGGCAGGGTGGGTACTGTCATAATGAGCGCGGCTATAATCGACGACGTTATCGGAATTATCGTGCTGACCTTTGTCATCGGCTTCAAGAACCCCGAGGCGCACCCCATGCGTGTGGTTCTGAACACGGCTCTGTTCTTTGCGTTTGCCATCGGCGTGGGATTTGTCATCTACAAGGTGTTCAAAACTATTGACAAGCGGTACTTCCACCAGCGGCGCATACCGATACTGGGTCTGTGCCTTTGCTTTGCGCTGGCTTACTCGGCGGAAAGATTTTTCGGTATCGCCGACATCACGGGCGCGTATGTTGCGGGCATCATTCTCTGCAATCTGCGGGATTCGGAGTACATAGCCGAAAAGATGGACATAAGCTCCTATATGCTTTTCGGACCCGTTTTCTTTGCAAGTATCGGTCTTAAAACCGAATTTTCGGGACTTACCGCCTCTCTGCTGCTGTTCTCGGTATGCTTCGTAATTGTTGCTCTGGTCACAAAGATAATCGGCTGCGGAGGAATATCCCGTCTGCTTGGCTTCAAAGGCAGGGACTGCTTCAAGATCGGCGTTGGCATGATGACCCGCGGCGAAGTTGCGCTGATAGTGTCCCAGAAAGGGCTTGCCGTGGGACTTATGGATCCGATCTACTTCACATCGGTAATACTGCTGATAATCTGCTCCTCCGTTATAACGCCTGTGGTAATGAAGCTTCTCTACAGAGGCGAACCGGAAGAACCGCCTCACCCCGACGCTCCCGCAGATTACGCGGTGTAAAAACTTCCGAAAAATATATTTAAAGTATATGCATAAACCCCTTGACAAACAGAAACTAATGTGATATAATTAAATTTAATTATGTTTTTTGAGAATATGATATTTAGACGTTTTCGGCGTCATCTATACCATATATTCCGTCATAAAACAGGAGCGATTAACCAGAAAATGCAATATATACAAACAAAAGCTTCTTAAATTGTGCAAGTATACAAAATGAAAAAATCTTGCCAAAACCTGTTGACGGCGGGCAGTAAATGGGTTATAATAATAACGATGTTAGAAATCGTCTAATACATTTAATTAGTTTAACATCCGTTTTGTTGTCTCCTTTCTTTTGTTCTACACATATTTTCTTTATTTCATCTCACCTTAATGCAGGGCATTTGCCCTGCATATTTTTTTGCCTTTTTTTCGGAATTACAGTTTGGTTACACATTGTTTAACGTTCGGTACATTTGTTGACTTTTCCGCAGGCAGCCTCTATACTTTAAATAACATATCCGTTGGAGGTAAAATCATGAAAAAAAGTATTATAGTAACAGCGGCGCTGTCCGCGGTAATTTTAGCGGGATGTACCAAAGAAACCGAACTTGTGGACGATCTCCGCGGCGGCGAGACCCTGCGTCTCGAAACCACGGCGGACGAGACCGACTATATTCTGGGCGGCGAGACCGAAACGTCGGCGGAAAATAACGGTTCGGACACAGAACCCATACAGACCGAATTTCCCGAAGAGGTCAGACAGATGCTCAGCGAAGTGGAATTTCCCGAAATAAACATTACGGAAAGCTCAACAGCCGAGGAGATAATGCTTGCGGGAAAAACCGCGGGTATGTTCTACGGAAAGGAAGCCGCGGCTTATTTCGGATACGGAGGCTATAACGGCTGGAAATATGATTTCGACGAAAGCATAGAGCATTACCGATGCGACGGTCTTTACACCGACAAGGCGAACGGTAAGTTTGCTCCGATGGATTACGCGGGCGCAAAGGAATTTCTGAAAAGCCGTCTCAATCTTACCGAAAAAGGCTTTGAGGAGCTGAGCTGGAATTCCCCGACCGGTTACTATGAGTCGGACGGCTGCTTTTGTCTTGATCCCGGCGACGGCGGTCAGGCGGGCTGGGATTACAGCTATATCCTGGACTACGAGCTTGGCGAAAATACCGTTATATACAGCTGTGAAAGAGTGGGACGCAGTGAACGCTGGGGCTATGATGAAGATATGACCGAGCCCTTTACTTTCAGTCTTGCGCTTGAGGACGGCATATGGAAGCTGGACGGCTGTTCATACGGCGAAGGCTTTTTCTACTGGATGATCGGGACGGAAAGCGATATAGAGCCGTACCTTGCAAACGACGAGGACTGGCAGCAAAATGTTGAAAATAATTAAAACCTAAAGCGGAGGTAAAATTTGAAAAATCAAAGATTTTTCAAATTGCGAGTTTTGCTTTCCTCACTGTCGTTCGGAATTTTGCTGGCGCAAAACCACAAAACATCGTTAGAAAGGAGGACACATTTTCCCTAACGGGAAAA
>CAMWVO010000314.1 GCA_947177695.1 uncultured Clostridia bacterium | reverse complement strand
TTTTTCCCGTATCCATATAGCCGCTTTTGATGTCGAAATGATACCAGTAACCCTTTATTTTGTGCCAGCCGTAAGCCCGCTCGCCGTTTATGTAGTAACGCTTTCCCTCGGAATTTTTAGTGAAGCCCGATACACGCTTACCGATTATTCCGTCTTTAAATTCCACCAATAGGAAACGCGGAGCAACGCTGTATTCGTCCGATAAATTCGCGTACATACGTCCGTTAAGCTTATTTTTGTCTTTGTCGGCGTAAAGGACGCTTACTGCTGACGGATCGTCTTTGTTCCGTTCCTCCAGCCTATAGGTCTGAACAAGTCCGCTTTTGTCAACAACAGTCTCCCAGTCGTCAACGTATCCCGCGTACACCGTGCAGGAAAGTACCGTCGCCGCCGAGACCGCAGCGGCGGCAAATGCGATAATTTTTTTAAGGTTATTAAGCATAGCTATCCCTCCAAAAGTTTTCTATAATGAATACAATTCAGACCGCCGAAATTTTTCATTTATTAAAAATTTTTTTTAAAACATTTAATCAGCACGGAAAACTAATCCCGTGCTGATTTTGTTGGCTTTGACGACTTTTCATAAGCGATCGTCTCGTCGGCTATCTGCTTGAAGATCGGTCCGCAGGTGACGTTTCCCGACACGCCCCCCTCTGATATGACCGTTACCGCATATCGGGGATTATAGGTCGGAAAATACCCCGTGAACCAACAGTTAAGCACCTCGTTGCCGTTTTCGTCAAAGCGTCCCGTCTGGGCGGTGGAGGTCTTTCCCGCGGCAAGAGTGCTTTCTGGATTGGACATGGAGTTGTCCGCCCGAACGGTATAGTACATAAACCTTTTCAGATGCTTTACAGTTTCATAGGACAGCACACGCTTTCCCGCGGTCACGCCGCTGTACTCTATCGTACCGTCATTCAGGCGCATACCCTTTATCAGGGACGGTTTATTCATCACTCCGCCGTTTGCAATAGCGGCTGTCATTCTGCAAATCTGCATGGGCGTTGCGGTAAGCTTTCCCTGACCGAAGGACATATTTGCTCTTTCGGCAGCAACCGCTATATCACGGACGGTCTGGAGCGTCCCCGAAGCGGAAGCAATATCGCCGCAGATAGGTATTTCCTCCCCAAAACCCAGCGTTTGGGCGGTCTTAATGTAGTCCTCCTTGTCAAGATATTCACTCAGTGCGATAAAATAGGTGTTGCAGGACTTTACCATAGCGGTCTGCATATCTATCTCGCCGTGTCCGCCCCATTTGTGGCAATTGAAAATTTGTCCGTTTACATTTACCGAGCCTGTGCAGATGTAGCTGTATTCGGGACTTATCCCCTGCTCCAGAGCAGCCGCCGCGGTAACAAGCTTGAAGATAGAGCCTACGCTGTACGCAGACATGGCACGGTTCACAAAGGGAGAATTAGGGTCGTCCATATAGGCGGCAACGTCAGAGGGGTCAAAGTCGGGACGGCTCACCGAAGCCTTTATCTCGCCTGTGCGCGGGTCCATGACTACGATCGCGCCCATTGTAAGTACGGTTTCATCGGCGGCGTTTTCGCATATCTGCTGGATATTTTTGTCAAGAGTAGTGACCACGCCGCACTTTAGTTCCTCAGCAAATTCTGCCTGACTTCCCAGACCGTTCAGCACCTCCCCCACCGCATCGATGTGAAGCGTGACCGAATTGTTGGAACAGTTGCCCCGCAGGAAATCGTCATAAGCTTTTTCGATACCGCACATACCTATTCCGTCAGAAGTATAGCCGATAATATGGGGAGCAAGCTGATTGCTGTCCGTGCGCACAGCCGAGCGGAAGATTATATTTTCCCCCTCAAATTCCGCAGCCCTTTCATCAACACGGCACAGGAACGGAAGATTTTTGTCTATCCCCTCGTAATAGCGGTCCATGTCCAGCAGATATGGAATTATTCTTATTGAGCTGATATGATTTGGGATTATGACCGCTTCGTATTTTTCCGAGCAGTTCACCAGCGGTTCAAGGTTGCAGTCGTAAATACCCGCATACTCCCCCGCGGTTTTCAGCGTGTAAGTACCTCTCCGTGCGGAGACCGCCGCTATCTCGCTGTCGTTTATAAGTACCGCAAGCCGCGCGATAAGCAAAGCGGATACTGCGACTGAAATTATGGGAACAAATATTGTACGCTTCAAACAAAACACCTCGCGAATATTATTGACACATTCGCGAGGTGTTATTCGGAATTATTCTGCGTAATAGCAGTAGTCCATAATGACATTGCCTTTATCGTCGGGATTTGTGTAGCGGGGACACAGACAGTTTTCAAATGACCATACACCGCCGTCGCTGTCCTTCCACAGCGTTATCCTCTGCTTTTGCAGTTCGGCTTTGCAGCCGCTTGTGTCGTGTACTTCGTCCTCCTTGCCGTATATCCAGCAGGTACCCAAGCCCATTGCGGGAAAATCCACACATTCAAATCCGTCGGGGACGGCTGTACCCGCGGGAGTGAACATACCTATCCAATACTCAAAAGGCTTATCAGGACAGCGGCGTTCAAGTCCTACATATCCTCCGCCGTTTTCCCATATTTTGAGAATGGAATCCGTTCCGCCCATTGCCTCCTCAAGCTTGCCGAACCAGTCGTTTGCGAACCATTCTCCCCACCAGCCTCCGAAATCGGGGTACTTCTTTCCGATAAACCGCATTGCGGGGACTTCTTCTCTGAACGTTTTGATGATCTCAGCCATATTCAGTTCCTTTCCAGCGGAACATATATCCGCTCCGAATATTTCCTGCTCGTTTCCACATAGCTCTCCATTTCAAAGCCGTTGCCTCTGCGGTATCCGCTGTTCGGCAGCCAGTCGCTGTATATCCAATCCCATGTGCGGCGGATAACGCTGACAAAATCGTGCTGTGAAGCGGGCGGAGTATCGAACACGGCGTACAGACCCTCAGCAATGTCAAGAAGCACCGTACCCGAAATGTCTCCCTTTGCTTTTTCGGCGCATATTCCGATGTAATAATCCAGTCTGCCCTTTTCGGCATTCCAACGCATAACGCCGAAATCCTCCGTTATTTCGCCGCCTGACAAACGCAGAGAACGTTTTTCTGCATTGTATTTGTTCCAGAAGCTTGTTGGCAAGTCCTCATCGCTCGGATATGCAATGACCGAAAAGCCTTTAAGATACCTCATGGAGACGTCGGGGTGCAGCTCGGCTTTGTCAAACTCAAAGGGCTGAAACAGCCTGAGACTGCAATTCGCCGTTTTGAACTCCGTGGGAAGTATCTTATGCTCTTTCTTAAAGGCGCGGGTGAAGTTTTCTTTGGAATTGAAGCCGTACTCAAAGGCAATATCCGACATGGGACGGCTCTCTGTTCCGATACGGAGGACAATTTCGGAAATACGGCGTTTTGGTATGTAGGGGGCAGGTGGAAGACGGACAGCTTCACGGAACAGCCGCAGAAAATGGAAATCGGAATAGCCTGCGATTTTCGCAAGCAGCGTATTGTCAAGCTCGTCCTTTAAA
>CAMWVO010000313.1 GCA_947177695.1 uncultured Clostridia bacterium | reverse complement strand
GGATATAAACGGCGTTTTTATGGCGCGGGTCAACACAGAAAAAAAACTTACCGAAGCCTCACTTGCTCCCGAAAGGGCGGGCGCAAGGGTATGGGCGGACGCGTTTTCCACAAGTCAGAGGAAAATATCGGTATCAACCGACAGGGCGACCTCCGACGCAAATCTTATCGCAACTGGAGGAGATTTTTTCCTGTTTCACCCCTTTGAGATAATTTCGGGGTACTACTATTCCGACGATGATTTAATGCATGACAGAGTGCTGATAGACGACGTTCTGGCTTGGCAGCTCTACGGCTCTTCGGACGTGGCGGGAAAGCCCGTCAGGGTAGACGGAACATATTACGTTATTTCGGGAGTGTTCAGACAGAGCGATAATTCCGATATTGAAAAGGTCTACGGAATGAGCCCGCGTATATTCATGCCATATGAGGGGTACAGCCTTATGGGCGGCGGAGAGGCGGTATTCACCTGCTATGAAGCCTGTTTGCCCAATCAGGTAACAGGTCAGGGAAAGCAGATAGTTACCGAGGCTCTTTCTGTAACTGCGGACGACCCCGGTCTTCGCATTGTGGAAAATTCCGTAAGATACAGACTGAAAAACAGGCTTGAAATAATAGCCGATTTCGGAATGCGCTCGGTGGTGGACAGCTCAGTGGTATATCCGTTCTGGGAGAACGCCGCAAGGATAACCGAGGATAAATCGGCGCTGCTGCTGGTGTTCCAGACGGTCTTTCTGATATTTCCCGTATGCACGGCGGCGTATCTGCTGCACCTGCTGGTGAAAAACAGAAAGAGGCTCATCAAAAAAGCAATAGACGCGCTCAAACGCGTTCCGGACAGAGTGCGGAGCAGCTATGCAATGCGGAAAAGAAGCAAAGCTGCGGCTAAAGGCTGAGGATAATATTACCAAAACCAAAGGGGGAAAATTTTTCCCTTATAAAGAAAGGAATGGTCACTGAATGAAGAAAACAGCGTCAAGGATCGCGGCTGCGGTAATGGCTGCGGCAATGGTTCTCGGTTTTTCCTCCTGCGGAGGCAAGGCGGGGAGATCGCAGATAGCTTCTAAGGAGCATATATTTTCTGCGGAAAAGATCGAGATTCCGGGAGGTCTGGACTACATAAACAGACTTCTGTACGCAAACGGAAAGATATATATTATCGGCGACAAGTCCACGCGCGAGGGCGAAGGCGAGAACATCACCTACACCAGCGAGACGAAAATGCAGATAGTAGGTCTTGACGGAGCTCTCGAAAACGAGATAGTTCTCACAAAGGATGACGGCAGCGGCAACTCGGATCACAGGTATATTACCTCGATGACGGTAGACGAGAACGGAGGTCTTATTTCGATCGAGAACAGCTATTCGTGGAACGAGACCACGGGTGAGTCCAAGGAGTCATGGTATCTTGTCAAGTACGACGGCGGCGGAAAGCTTATAAACGAGACCGATATCAGCAGCTTGCAGGAGACCGCAAAGAAAGAAACGGGCAACGATTATTTCTATGCGGATACCTTTATCGTAGGCGATGACGGTTCAATATACATAAGCAGCAATAATATTATTTTCGTTCTTGATGCAAACGGCAAATATCAGGGTGTAATAAAGAACGAAAACTCATCGGAGAACAACACTTGGATGAGCGGTATTTACAAAACGGGCGACGGACGTATGATAACTTCTGTCACGACAACCCGTAAGGAAGGCGAAAACTATATCTCCGAAACAAAGATCTGCGAGATAGATACCGCCGCCAAAAAGCTGGGCGCGGAGTACGTCTACGAGCAGAACGGCAGTATTATGAACGGTACCGACAAGTACGATCTGCTCATATCCCGTGATTCGGGACTTTTCGGCTACGATATCGAATCGGGAAAAATTGAAACCATTATCGACTGGATAAAGTCGGGCTTTGACAACACCGCAATGAACAGCGGCTGCACCACAGTGCTTCAGGACGGCAGGATACTCTGCGTTACCTATAACTACACCTCCCACGGCGGAGGAAGCTACGGCTGGTCAAACAACGATCAGATCATAAACATACTCAGCGAGGTAGACGCCTCCACGCTTCCCGACAAGAAGCTTATCAAGCTTTACGCTCTCTACCTTGATGTGGACATAAAGAGGCAGATACTGGAATTCAACAAGAACAATCCCGAATACGAGATCGAGCTTACCTCCTATCAGGACTATGCGGTAAACAGCTATAACGATGCTATAACAAAGCTCAACAACGATATGATCGCGGGAAATCTTCCCGATATCATTGTGCTGAACACTAATATGCCCATTGACAGCTACATCTCCAAGGGACTGCTTGCAGACCTTTACGAGTTCATGGACAATGACGAGACAATAAACCGCTCCGACTATGTGGAGGGCGTGTTCAAGGCGTATGAAACAAACGGCAAGCTTTACGAGCTGGTTTCAAATTTCAGCGTAAGTACAGTTGTGGGCAAGTCCTCAATGGTTGGAAATGATTCCGGCTGGTCGGTTGAGGAGTTTATCCAGTTTGTTGACGCACATCCTGATGTATCCGTTTTCGGCGATGAGATCAGCAGAAGCGAATTTTTCTCCGCTATACTTCAGGTCTGCTCCGAACGCTTTATCAACAGAGATACGGGCGAATGCAGCTTCAATTCGGACGATTTTATCAAGCTTATGGAATTTTCCAACCGTTTCCCCAAGGAAGTTGACTGGGAGCAGCTTTACTCTGATCCCAACTACTGGGACGAGCAGCAGAGCGCATACCGTGAGGGAAGAGCGCTGCTCAGCGTTTACACTCTCAACCGCTTTACCGAGATCCGAGAGATGGAAAAAGGTATGTTCGGCGAGGCGATAACCTTTAAGGGCTTCCCCGGAGCGGCGGGCAACGGCGCGGTGTTCGACGCCTATACAGAAATTGCCATCACCTCAAAGGCTGCAAATCCTGACGGAGCATGGAACTTTGTCAAGTATTTCCTTTCAGACGATTATCAGGATATCTTTACGACCAACGACAGCTACCGCTTCCCCATAAAGAAATCTTCCCTTGAAAAGCTTGCGGCGGCAGCTAAGGAAAGACCCTACTGGGAGGACGAGGACGGCAAGAAGCAGTACTACGACAATACCTACTGGAACGGCAACTCCTCCATAAACATCGGTGTAAATACCGACGAGGACAATCAGAGGCTGATCGATTTCATCAACAGTACCGAGAATATCAGCCGCAACGACGAGCAGGTAAACAACATCATCAACGAGGAAGCGGGAGCTTTCTTTGACGGACAGAAATCTGCCGCGGACGTTGCGGAGATAATCCAGAACCGCGTATCCAACTATATTGCAGAAAACAGATAAAGACCGAATAATATCAAACGGGACTGTCGATTGCGGCAGTCCCGTTTCATGTTTTGGGAAAAGTATAAATTTTGATTTACAAGACTAACTGTCGGGACGCTTCGGCGGCGCAGCCGCCGACTCAAAAAAGTTCGCCAGCCTTTCAAGGCTGCGAGTTTCCAAAGGG
>CAMWVO010000312.1 GCA_947177695.1 uncultured Clostridia bacterium | reverse complement strand
AACTAAATTCCCGTCTCGGAAATATGATTTGCCGCCATCACTATAGACGGCGGCAAGGGTAAAGGCTCAGCCTTTTTTATGGCAAGTTATCAAGAACTTCCGCGGACACATAGCGGTTCTCAAAATCAAAGTGATAGCGAATTCCCGCGCCGATATCTGTGACAGTGCGGTTGTCGGGGGCGGCTTCAAGACCCATTCCCGAATACATCATGGAGATTGCCGCGTCCTCTCCGATTTCGGGCAGAGGGTTGTCAAAGAACGCGATATCGCCGTCGGAGTGTATGCCGTCCTTGGAGGGTGCGGAGGTGTAAAAGGTCATCTCGTTTCCGTATGTGAAAACCGCAAGGGGATACTCTCCCATATCGTAAACGGTCAGATATTCGTCCAGGCGATTCAGGTCAAGCTCCCATGGAGCCTGACCGCCGCTCACAGACTCGGCAAACGCAGGATCTCGCGCAATATAGCCCCCGCAGTCCAGTTCGATACACAGATCGTATGCATAAACCGCGTCGGGATTTTTCTCGGTATCGGCAAAAACACGAAAACCTACAAGAGAAAATTTCCTGCCCGCTTTGGTTTCACTCTCAAAGTTCACTTCCTCCATGCACTGGGATCTGAACATATCGGGTTCAAGACCGCCTGCATTGCTCATGTCAGGAATTTTAAGACTGCCGATCGAAACGGTCTCCCAGCCTGTGTATGGACTGTTGCCGTCCTCAATTTTGACGATATCCACCTGACGTATCTGCTGGGGCGCGGTCTCCATTACTCCGCCCTGAAACGTCACCCGAACTCTGTCGCTGAAATTCAGCTTTTCATCGGAGTATACAAACGTACTTCCCTGCGGAAATTCCCCCTCGTCGGGTTCGGCTATATAGTACAGACCGTCAACGCCGACACGGGTTATCGTCCCGGTAAATGCGTAGCAAGCAAGGTTATAAAGCGGAATTGTGATATTTCCGTAATCCTCATTTGTAATACGGTACACGCGGGAATTTTCACCGAAGAAATCCGCACCTGCGTTTATCTCGGTAACAGCCATGTGGGGAGTAAAGGAAAAATAGCACTCGTCTCCGCTGCTGCCGAAGCCTATTCCCGAATTGCCGTACTCGGTTGAATATGCAAACAGTCCAACGCCGTCCGCAGTCAGATCGGCGGGCATATCCGCCCTTTCGTATTTCAGACCGTCAAAAAATTTCAGTATTTCCGGAATGTCTTCGGCAGTGCAGTTCCTCATAGCCGTATCGCTTACAATTGCATAGGAGCTGTAGTCTCTCAGTCTGACTGGCTCGTCCTTTGCGGACGTACACGCCGTCAGCCCGATAAGAGTGAAAATGATCACAGCCGCGGCGGCAATAAGCTTTTTCATATAGTGTCCTCCCGTTGATCAGTGTATAGTTAAATGGTACAGCCTATAACAGCTTTTGTCAATACGGTTCGGGATTTCTTAATCGAATTGTAATGAGGCTGTAACCGTATTTTTCCCCAAAATGCAAAAACTCCCGACACAGGTTGTCGGGAGAATTTTTATGCGCTATTGCTGTTTTCGGAGAGTTACCGAAACTATTTCGGGAGGATTATGAACTCTGAACCGTCCCAGACCGCGGCTTGCGATAAGGAACGAGTTTCCGATGCGGTAAACGCCCTCTTTGTATTTGGGCATAAGCCTTCTTTCGGGAGAAAAAATACCCTGCACAAAAGGCAGCCTTACAAGTCCGCCGTGGACGTGTCCGCCCAGAGAAAGGTCTGCTCCCCATTCAGCGTGGACGTCAAAATCCAGCGGGTTGTGAGCAAGCAGCACCGTATATTCGTCGGGCTGCTTCACGCCCAGATAGTTTATCATATCGGTAAGCATAAAGGCTTTCCAGCCCCGCTTGTATTCACGGACTCCGCGGTAATATTCCGCCGAATAGCACAGACCGCACAAATGAATTTTTTCCTCGCCGCGGAAAATATCCTCGCTCGCGTTGTCAAGGCAGACCGCTCCGTATGAAGCCATCGTCTCCGCCGCATAGGAAAAAGCGTCCTCGTCAAGATCGGAAAGCTCGTGGTTTCCGTTGACGTAGTAGACGGGACAAAGCTCCGCAAGACGCTTTACCAGTCTCAGGAACTTGTCCGTGTTGGGCGCATTGTGACTTATCATATCGCCCGTCATAACGATGATATCAGGCTTTTCCGCAGCGATAAGCTTGATCAGCGGAGCATTGTCTTTCCCGAAAACCTTGTTGTGCAGGTCGGAAAGATGCGCGATCCTGAACCCGTCAAATCCGTCCGGAAGCGCGGGAGAGCTTATTTCAAAGCGGGATACTTCTATGCGGGACATTTCGCGGCAGACGCGGGGTATCGTCCCGCCCAGAAAAAAAGACGTGGTAAGCATTGAAGCGCGGCGGTTCATAGCGGTCGTCCTTTCAGCTTTTAGTACATATTAATTATACACTGTTTTCCGAAAAATATCAACATTAAAATTGCTTTAAGCAATATTTTTTACAGTTTCAAGAAAAAAAGCAACGGCGGAAGCAAGTTCCGCCGTTGACGTTTTTGTAATTATTAGTTATAGACTTCAATCTCGGAATCAATAATGTTCATGAATTCCTCTCTTGCCTGCTCCCAAGACTCGTACTGCTCATTGTAGATACACTCATACAGGAATCTGATGTAGCCGCTGTCGCCCTGCATAGCCTCGGAGATACCAAGACCGAACTCATAAGGCGCAATGAACTTTTCGTCATCGCTGAAGGAATATACAAGGTCGTACATATCGCTTGTCCAAGATGTGTTGTTGGCAAGATATTTTTCCTTCTTAACAGCAAGATACTGCTCTTCCGAGTTGACCATTCTGTTGATGTCGTACCAAACCTTTACGCAGTCTGCATTATCGCTGCCCTTTACCCACATATGCGAGAAGAGCACCTTGTTCATATAGTAGTCGTCAAGATCGGGGTTTCTGGGGAAAGGAACGATCTGGATAACATCGTCCGGCATAGCTGCGGCAGCGCTGTTGTAAGCCCATGTACCCATAGCGTAGAACAGGCAGTCGTTAGTGGGGAAAGCAGCCTCGGGACCTACCCAGCCGCGCTTGATAAGACCTCTTGCAAACATATCGGCAATAACGCCCTGAGCTTTTTCGATTCTTGAGCTGTACAGATTGTTGCTGAATTTGCTGCCGTCGTAATTTACCATTACGTCGCCCGCGGTGTATACGAAAGAGTTTGCCCAGAATCCCGAAATACCGTACAGGCTTTCGTCGCCGTCATGGAATTCTTCCATAATGCTCATGAAAGCGTCCCAGTCCCACTTGTTTTCGAGGTAGAGCTCATAGGGATCGTCCGCGCCCATTGCCTCAACAGTGGATCTGTTGTACATAAGGATAACGTAGTCGTCGAAACGGTAGCTGAAAGGAGCAACATAGTGTTCGCCGTTCCATGTGAAATTATCGGCAGCGTCCTTTACGTCAGCCCAAAGAGGATCGTTCCAGTCAACGAGGGAGTCGATAGGCTGGTACATACCCTTGC
>CAMWVO010000311.1 GCA_947177695.1 uncultured Clostridia bacterium | reverse complement strand
GGGATTTCGCGCTCTGCGGAGCGCGACCAAAGGGCTCTGCCCTCTGGACTTCTGCCGCCTTTGAAAAGGCGGGCGAAACTTTTCCATAGGCGGCTACGCCGCCTGAGCGTCCCGACAGTTAGTCTTATAAATCAAAATTTACCGCTCTTTAACAAACAAGACAGAGCCGTTAAAAAGCTCTGTCCTCTTTGATATTTTAGATAAGTTCCCCGCTTATGAAACCATAAGTCCGAGAATGGTAATACCCTTGTCCTCACTGCCCTCGGCAGGTCTGATCTCGATATTGTGAGCGGCAACTTCGTTTGTAAGTGTTATCTGCTTGGTGTTGCCGTAATTTCCCCAGCCGCCTGTGAAATCGGCTTCAAGCTTGCCCTTGCGCTCGCCGTCAACATAGACCTCGTAAGTGCCGCTTTTTCCATCGGTGGTACACAGGAAGAATACGCCGAAATTCCTGCACTCAACGTCAAAGGTAAGCGTTCCGCCCGCTTCTGTTTTCCAGTTGTTGTGGAACTGGTCGTATAAAGTCTTGTCCACAACCTCGAAGCCCTCGGAGGAGGTCGCCGTGATATCCGCCGCGCTGAGCATTTTCGCGTTTGCGAAATAATCCTTTGTGGGACCCTCCCCGGCAAACGCGGACGGTTCTTCGGTTATACTGTCAAGGCTGTCGTAAACGCCGTCAAGATAGCGGGAAACTATCTGACCGATAATGTCGTGACCCGCGTCGTTTGGGTGAATGTTGTCGGGAGAAATGTCCCTCCATACAAGATTTCCCGCCGCAACTTCGGGATAAACCGCGTCATGGTAGCTGAGCATGGGCAAATCGTAAGCCGCGCCTATCTCCTTGTGAACGTCCTGCAAGCTTGTGCCGTCCTCCATGGTGGTGAACAGAAGCATTACCGCAGGATTGCTGTCGCAGGCTAAAATTTTTCTTACAAGGCTGTCGTAGGAGTACTTGTTCATAGTCCTGTCCGTGTCGTTTACGGAGAACTCCACAATGACCGCGTCGGGCTTGTAGGACAGCAGCTGCTCGTCCACACGGTGAACGCCCAGATAGCTGTTGGTGCCGCCGATACCCGCGTTCACGAAGTTGATTTTCGCGTCGGGGAACTTTGTCAGCCACCAGTTATAGAACAGCGAAGCGTAGCAGCTTGACGTGGAGGACGCGGAGCTTCCCTGCGTGATAGAGCCGCCGATAACGCCGACAGTGACCTCCTCGCCGTTCATCGCCTTTTTCATCGCATGAGCAAGCCTTGCCTTGTTGCCCTCGTTCATAACAGCTCTGCCGTACATTTTATCCGACACTCCCTCCTCTAAATTTACGGGTACTCCCGCCTCAGCCTCGTTAGGGTCTGCCGCCATCGTAACAGCAACAGGCGTGTTTGCCGAAGTGCTTTCGGAAACGTCCTGAGTAACGTTTCCGCTTTCTGCGGAAGCGTCCTTGCATGAGGTGAGCATAGCGGCGCACATTGCGATCGCCGCGATCGCGGACATACTTTTTTTGATCTTCAACATCATCATTCCTTTTTTATATTATCAGACTTATTTGTCATCCGATCTTATTAACAGACTCCAGATACCCCGTCACAAAAACCGCCGCCGAGTTGCAGTATATCGCCGATTCGTTGGTGGAAAAGCTGTACAGGATATCGTAGTAGCTCTTTGCAGGCGGAGTATCCGCAGGGATATTCCACTGAGTAAAGCTGTCATTCGCGTCATTGTTCGGACCGCACACCAGCAGTCCGGGAACAGGCTCGTTAACGTCAGCCATCTCCGAGATACGGTGGTGGGGGTGCATTACCGATCTGCTGCCGAAGCCCGTAACATAGCAGATATC
This sequence comes from uncultured Clostridia bacterium, assembly GCA_947177695.1. Taxonomy (GTDB): domain Bacteria; phylum Bacillota; class Clostridia; order Oscillospirales; family Ruminococcaceae; genus RGIG8773. Next base: position 1,694 of record CAMWVO010000311.1, on the reverse strand, counting down.
CATAGGATTTTTTCCCAGAATATAGTTGAGCTGTTCGCATACGGTTCGGAGATATTCCTCGCAGCCGAAAATTTTGTACGCCAGAATAAGCGCGATACTGTCCGTCATGGAGTACATATTGCTGCCGCGTATGTAGTCGTCCTCCGACTTAGCCGTCCTGTATCCGCTTCGGCAGCTCAGGCTGTACAGATTATCCGCCCGCACTCTCAGCTGAAGCCTCATTGCCTGCTCGGCAAACTCGTTTTTCGGACGGTCTCCGAAAAGATACGCCAGTGCGCCGAAGCCGCCGTTTTCGCGGTTGACAAAGCCCGTAACGCTTACGTGACCGTAAAGACCGAGTATCCTGTCATGGAAAGACTTGTCTCCGGTTGTCTCATACAGCTCGCATACCGCCCAGAACATCTCGTCATCGGGCTCGTCGTCGTAGAAATCTCCCGCCGCGGTTACTGCAATTGTGGGAGGATTTTCAAAGGGTACGTAGTGAGGATTGTTCATAAGCCATATCCATGCGTTAAGGGAAGCCTCGTTCAGCCTGTTTGAGAAGTCCTCGTCAAAGGGACGGAATATCCTCGAAGCAAGAGACGTTACTGCACAGAAGCAGGTCGACGCCTGATGTGATTTCGGGAAAACGAACTTTTCCGTCATGTCGTCCTCCGGCATAATTATCGGAACTGACTTTATTGACGATACCTTGTGGTAAACGCCGCCGTCCCGCGCCTGCATTTTCAGCAGCCATTCCAGACCCACGCGGCATTCGTTCAGGATATCGGGTATCCCGTTTCCCGATTCGGGAATGTCCGAGCTGTCCTCAAAGCTTTCGGGGAACAGCTTGTAAGCGTACAGAAGATGTCCCAGCGTAACGCAGGTGCAAACGACAAACTTGCCGTATCCGCCCGAATCGTGCCAGCCGCCGCTTACGTCAAGGCGCTTTGCGGAGGAGTCAAACAGCGGCACAAGCTCCGTGTGGCAGGAGCCGTGAGCGTATTCGCCCGCATAACGCCTGTCAAGGGGAGCGCACCTGTTGTAGTACAGACCCTTCAGCAAAGCCTTTTTCAGCTCGCCGTAGGGGTTTTCGGATATGGAAAAAACAGGGGAACGCCTGATACCCGTGCGGATATAGTAGCTTCCGCAGCGGTCAAGAGCGGAGAAGTCCAGAACGGAGATCATGTCAGCCGAAGCCTTGTCGGAAACGGGTTCCGAAGCGAGGGACTGAAAAACGGTTTTTCCCGTAAGAGCGTCCACGACCCGAAAATCGTCGGCGATACCGATAAAAGCAGCAGTTTTGCACATATTCCGGCAGTATCCGAGCTGATTTACAAGAATTTTTTTGCTCATAGGCTGACCCCCTTTCCGCGTGTCCGACCGTAAACCGCATGAGCTTTTTCATAACAGCGGCACGGCGCATTTTTCCATATATTAATTATACACTATTCTATGCATAAAAGTGATAAGCTTTTTCATAAGTTTTTTTACCTATTTGTTAAATTGCTCTACTCAAAGAAAAAATGTTATAAATTTTTGTGCAAATTCGACAATTACAGCAATCCAAAATATCTAAACTGTTAGTTGACATTTTTGACTGATTTTGTTATAATAATATTGCAAATATGTTGACCCAACAAAAATAAAATAGGAGGTTATTTAATGAAAAACACTAAAAAAATTCTCGCGGGAATAATGGCTCTCGCAATGAC
>CAMWVO010000310.1 GCA_947177695.1 uncultured Clostridia bacterium | reverse complement strand
CAGCAGGAGCTTATCCGCAAGTACGGAAAAAAGCTGAACCTTGCTGTACTTATTGGTTCTGTCAGGGACAGCCGCAGGATCGACAGCGTTTTTGAGACCTACCGACCGCAGATAGTTTATCATGCTGCGGCGCACAAGCATGTGCCGTTAATGGAAGCCAGTCCCTGTGAGGCTGTAAAGAACAATGTTATCGGTACATACAAGACAGCGTATGCGGCAATAAAGCACGGTACGGAACGATTTGTTCTTATCAGCACAGACAAGGCTGTAAATCCAACAAGCATAATGGGCGCGTCAAAGCGTCTGTGCGAAATGGTGATACAAACAATGGACGCAGCAAGTCGTGAAAGCAGAACAGATATTCTCCCTATTTTGCACGACCATTTTGACGGGCAAAATGAGAGAAAGTCCCCCCGCATTAGTGGAGAAAAGCTGAAAATTGAATCCGTGAAGAACAAAAACCGCACGGGAACACAGTTTGCGGCGGTACGGTTCGGAAACGTTCTGGGAAGCAACGGTTCTGTGATACCGCTGTTTAAAAAGCAGATAGAAAAGGGCGGTCCCGTAACTGTAACAGACCCTGAAATGACGAGATATTTCATGACGATACCCGAAGCGGTGTCGCTTGTTTTGCAGGCGGGAACATACGCTTGGGGCGGAGAAATATTCGTGTTCGACATGGGCGAGCCTGTTAAGATAGACACTCTTGCGAGAAATCTGATAAAGCTTTCGGGTTACAAGCCCGATGTTGACATAAAGATCGAGTATATCGGTCTGCGACCGGGCGAGAAGCTTTACGAGGAAAAGCTTATGGCTGAAGAGGGAATGAAAAAGACGGACAACGAGCTTATCCACATAGGCAAGCCGATTGAGTTTGATGTGGAGGAATTTCTGTCAGGACTTGAAAAGCTTGCGCGAGCAGGCTATGAAAACGATAAGGATATTGTGAAAATCGTGGAGAAGCTTGTGCCTACGTTCCACCCGTCGGGGGAAAGACCCAAAGGCAGCGTGTCCGTTGTTCCGGAATACAATGAAGATGAACCTTTGGTTCAGGAACATATTAAAAGATTTGGAACAACACCGAGTTTCTTTTAAAAATAAATCAAAATAGGAGAATTTACAGTTTATGAAAATCCCTTTTTCTCCTCCGGATATTTCGGAGTCTGAAATAAACGAAGTAATAAATGTTCTGCGTTCGGGGTGGATAACAACAGGTCCGAAAACAAAAGAATTTGAAAGAATAATTGCCGAATTTATCGGAACCGAAAAATGTGTTTGCCTTAATTCTCAGACCGCCTGCGCCGAAATGACGCTCAGAGCTTTATGTGTGGGCGATGGCGACGAGGTAATTACAACGGCATATACTTACACGGCGTCAGCTTCCGTTATATGCCATGTGGGAGCAACTCCTGTTTTTGTCGATGTTCAAAAAGACAATTATGAAATGGATTACGATGCTCTTGAATCGGCAATTACCGAAAAAACAAAAGTAATTATTCCCGTTGACCTTGGCGGCGTACCATGCGATTATGATAGAATCTTTGAGATAGTTGAACGCAAAAAAAATCTGTTCAGACCTTCAAATGAAATACAAAAAGCGTTTGGCAGGATAATTGTTATGGCGGACACGGCTCATGCTTTCGGTGCAAAGCGCCTCGGAAAAATGATAGGTTCGGTAGCAGATTTTTCTTGTTTCAGTTTTCATGCAGTGAAAAATCTGACTACAGCAGAGGGCGGAGCAGTAACCTGGAAAAATATTCAGGGAATTGATAATGAGTATCTTTACAGAAAATATATGCTTTTGAGCCTGCACGGACAGAATAAAGATGCGCTTTCAAAGACACGATCAGGGGCTTGGGAGTATGATATAGAGGGTACATATTACAAATGCAATATGACCGATATTTCCGCAGCGGTAGGAATTAAACAGTTTGAACGCTATCCCCAGATGCTTGCAAGAAGAAAGGAAATTATACAAAAGTACGATGAAGCTTTGCGTGCTGTCGGCATTGAAACTCTTGAACACTACAGCGATACTTATGAATCATCGGGACATCTTTACCTTACAAGGATACCCGGTATTACTGCCGGACAGAGAAATGAAATTATTGAAAAAATGTCGGAAAACAATGTTGCCTGCAATGTTCACTACAAGCCTTTGCCGATGTTAACCGCATACAAAAAACTTGGATTTGACATAAATGATTTTCCGAATGCATACAGGCGATTTGAAAATGAAATCACTTTGCCGCTTCATACTTGTCTGACCGATGAAATGGTTGATTATGTGATTAAAAATTATCTTGCGATCGTTAAGGAGTACATATAATGTACATTAAATTTTTTAAGCGCTTTTTTGATATAGTACTTTCTCTTTTTTCGCTTATTGTTTTGGCTCCGCTGCTTTTGATACTGACGGTCATAGGTGCTGCTGTAATGCATGGAAATCCGTTTTTTGTGCAGGAACGTCCGGGAAAAGACGAGAAAATTTTCAAATTGATAAAGTTTCGCACCATGTCAAATAAAAAAGATTAAATCGGGAATTTGATTCCCGACGAACAGAGGCTGAATAAATATGGGATATGGCTGAGAAAAATTTCGTTTGACGAGCTTCTGGAAATTATTAATATACTTAAAGCCGATATGAGCATTGTAGGTCCCAGACCGCAGCTTGTCAGAGATATGGTTTTTATGACCGACGAACAGCGCAGACGCCATACTGTCAGACCGGGACTTACCGGACTTGCGCAAGTCAACGGAAGAAACAGCATCAGCTGGGAGGAGAGACTTGCATGGGATTTAAAATATATTGATAATATTACGTTTATCGGCGATGTAAAGATAATCCTTTTGACAGTAAAAACAGCATTGATAAGGCATGATGGAATTACTGAGGAAAACTCAGCTACCTCTGAGGATCTGGGTGATTATTTGCTGCATAAGGGTGAAGTTGACAAAGATGTTTATGATAAAAAGCAATGCGAGGCTAAGGAATTAATGAAAATTTTATAAAACAGATAGTGTTACATATTTACTACAAGGTGAATAAAATGAATATTTATGTTGCAGATAATTTAAGCTGCATTAACGATGTTGTGAAAATACATATGAGAACATTTCCGGGCTTTTTTCTGACATTTCTGGGACGCGGATTTCTTAAAACCCTATATGCCGGATTTGTGAAACATTCTAAATCCAATATTATTATTGCCTCAGAAAACGGCGTAACAGTGGGATTTTGCGCTTACTCTGAAAATTTAAGCGAGTTTTATAAGTTTTTAATAAAAAAGAAATTACCGTTGTTTGCCTGGTACGCGGCAGGAGCCTTTATAAGAAAGCCAAAGGTACTGTTCAGGCTGCTGAGAGCGTTTAAGTATTCGGAAAAAAGTAAAAGAACTGAACCGTATATTGAATTATCTTCTATTGGTGTATCTCCGGATTCAAAGAATAAAGGTATTGGCAGCATGATGATAGGAAAATTATTTGAAATTTCCGATCCTGACCTTTTTAAATATATTAAGCTTGAGAC
>CAMWVO010000309.1 GCA_947177695.1 uncultured Clostridia bacterium | reverse complement strand
AGCATATAGTATGTCAAAATACTCTCGGCAATAACGCCGAACCATGCGTTTATTTTATAGCAAATAAACAATATCAGTGCGGGAACAGTGATTGAAACAATCAATACGATTACCGATAAAATTGTTCCTCCAAGCCGAAGATTATTGGGAAATTTTTTTCGGAAAAAGCTTTCAAGACAAGAAATAAAATTACCGATCAGCCTTACGGGGTGTGGCAAATTATATGGATCGCCCAAAATCAAATCAAGAATAAACCCGCATATCAGCGGCAATGCGAAAATAAAATATTTCATATTAGCTCCGATAGAATTTTGATTATTTTTCCGTCCCATTCTGTGACATATCCGCAGCCGTTTGCAATTTGATAATCATAATAGGAGCGTTTCGGCAGCGCATATTCCGACATTACAGACATAATTGTGCCGCCGTGAACAACAAATGCAATACTGTCGGCGTTATCAAATGCGTTTACGGCGCGGATAAATTCATCACAGCTTCTTTGACGGAAATTCAGCGGCAGTTCTCCATTCGGAAACATAAGCTCACCGTCGCTGTCGATCCACCTTTGATAGTAACTATCCCCGTTTAGATCGCTGTAATTTTTACCCTCAAAATCGCCAAAATCACATTCCCTGAAATCATTGAAAATAATCGGTTCGATAGTGGAATAAATCAGTTCTGCGGTCTGTATGCACCTTCTCATCGGACTTGATATTACATAGCAAACGGAAGGGTATTTCTTTATTTCAAGCTGACGTATGCCGTGATCGCAAAGCGGCTCGTCTGTTTTTCCGATATAGCGTTTTTCGAGATTTCCCGCAGTCGCACCGTGGCGAATAAAAACAATTTTCATAGCTTTCCTTTCAGAACGGTTGGTATTCCGCATACTAAACGTACTACCGTTTCAGCTTTTTCTGCAAGCATACAGCCTGTTTGTCCGGCTGCTTCACGTTTTTTGCGTTCGGATCTTTCAAGTGGAATTATCCCGCCGCCAACTTCGTTCATAATAATAACGACATCAGGATTTTGTGATAATATCGCTTCGGCTGCCGTGACAGCGTTTCTGCCGCTTTCAGTGACAGCATAAACAAAATTCTCAAAATTGCGAATACATTTTGCCGATAATAATATTTCAATTTCAGCAGAACCATCCGCAATTTCTCTTTCGAAAAATTCAAAATTATTTATTGCAAATTCTGTTTTTCCCTGATATGCGCCGCCTGTTATAAAAGTCATAAAACCGCCTCCGATATCAAACTTGCAATGACTGCGCCTGCAATTATCCATATTTCGCAAAGCTGCAAAAAATATCCCGCCAGATCGCCCGTTATTCCTCCGAAACGGCGTACCGAAAATATTCGGTAATATATAAATACCGCCCCTCCGCACAAAAATGCTGCCGTACCGCAAATCGGATCTAATACGATCATTACCGCAGATGATATTAACAAGTAAATTATTTCGACAATAATCGCTGTTTTTTTATGGGCAGAATCGCTGAAATTCTGCAAGCTGCCCTCGCCCCTTGCGTTCGGAAACGTCACTGCCGCAAGACCGCTCCACGCCCGCGACTGAACAAATCCAATGGTACAGATCATCAACAGAGAAAAACTGCTTACTTCCGACAAAAGAACAGTTTGCAAAAGGAAATATATGCACAGCTTAATTACCGCAAACGAGCCTATATGCGGGTCTTTCATAATTTCAAGCATTTTTTCTTTTGGCAGGCAGCTTGCAAGAGCGTCATTCACGTCGCAAAATCCGTCAATATGTATTCCGCCTGTCACCAAAACAGGAATAACGGTACAGCCCACCGCAAAAAATAAGCTGCCTGCGGAAAGAAATCCGCATAACTTCCACCACAGCATGATCAGCGCAGCAATAACCGCACCGACCAACGGAAAAAAGCATAAAGAATAACGGCGGTTTTCCTCTTTCCATTCGACCTGCGGGACAGGTATTCTTGAGTACATTAAAAATGCTGAACATAATGATTTTAACAAAGACATTTCGGCAAGTCTCCTTTCAGCAAAACAGGTATTCCGAAAACGGCTTCTATCACGACATCAGCAAGCTCGGCAAGTCTATTGTTCAACAGCCCCATTTGCTTTATGTACGCCATTGTTTCGGGTGAATATTTTACTCCGTCGCTGCCTACTTGATTGGTTACAGCAACAAAAATCTCTGTATAATTTATCAGCGTTTCGATACCTCTTATAATTTTTGGAACAGGACTTTTTTCATTCGCCGAAAACATTTCATTGGCGCATAAATTACATATACATTCAAGCAGTACGCCGCTGTCCTGCGGTAATTTTATTTCGGAAATATCGGTATATTTTTCAATTGTGGTAAAATTTTTCCCCTCACGGATTTTTCTGTGCCGCGCAATGGCTTCCGCCGCTTCGCTTCCAAAAGGCTCCATTGTCGCAACATAAAATCTCGGCATATTAGGAACATCATATGCTGTGAGAATTTTTTCAGCTATCCGCGACTTACCGTTTTTACAGCCGCCTGTAATAAGTACAAACATTATAATTCAACATACCTTTCAATTTGCAGATCGTTAAAGCTGTGCGCCGAATTATATACCGACAGCGCACCGTCCAAAAGCGGCAGAAGAAGTATTCCGCCAGTTCCTTCTCCCAGCGCAAGCTCCGCCGTAATAAGCGGTTTAAGTCCGATCAAATCAAGAATTTTCCGTCCCGCGGGTTCTTTGGAAACGTGGGAACACAGCATGTATTCTTTTGCAAGCGGATCGATTTTTACCGCAAGCGCAGCGGAAACTGCCGAAATAAAACCGTCTATTACAATGGGGATTTTGTAAATCGCGCCGCCGAGAAAAAGTCCTGTCATTCCTGCAATATCGTATCCGCCCAGCTTTGAAATAATATCAACAGCATTATTTTTACACGGACTGTTTAACGCTATTGCCCGTTCAATTACGTTAATTTTTCTTTCAAGACCCGTATTGTCAAGACCTGCGCCCCGTCCCGTCACCTCGCGCGGACAAGCGCTTAAAAGTACAGCCGCAATAGCCGATGAAGTGGTTGTATTTCCTATTCCCATTTCGCCCGTCACAATAATATCAAAGCCGTTTTCGGCGCAGCTTTCAGCAATATCAATTCCCACGGCAATTGCTTTAATTGCCTGTTCCCGTGACATTGCTGCGCCTTTGGCAATATTTTCTGTTCCGAAAGAAATTTTTCGGCAGAGTATTTTTTCGTTTGCAATTTCGCGGGCAATTCCAATATCAACGGGCAGAACGTCCGCATTAAACGTCTGCGCCATTCGGTTTATGCTTGACGTTCCGTTTGCTATGGCTTCGGCAACAACGGCTGTAACGCTGCTGTCAGACTGCGTTACATTCTCGCAGACAACGCCGTTATCCGCACAAAAAACCACGGTACGGCGTTTGTTCAAAAGCACGTCCGCATTACCTCTGATCCCTGCAATTTTAATAACGGCTTCTTCAAGCAGACCAAGGCTGTGCAGCGGTTTCCCGATATTATTCCAACGCTGACGAGCGTTGTCCAT
>CAMWVO010000308.1 GCA_947177695.1 uncultured Clostridia bacterium | reverse complement strand
TGGGCAGCTTCCACAGAGCAGGCAGCGATGATCGAACAAGTGAACACAGGCGTAGAAGAAATTTCTTCTGTTGTTCAGACTAACTCGGCTACCGCCGAGCAGTCCGCGGCTTCCTCCGAGGAGCTCAACGGTCAGGCGACCGCGCTTCAGAACCTTACAAGCAAATTTGTCCTTAAAAAAAGATAAGAGCCTGCTTGCCGGTGTCTTCAGCAATTTCACTTTGAAAATGCTGTAAGGACATTTTCGGTTCAGACAACCTCTGACTGAGTTACCTTATTTTTGCCGTCTGGTGTAAAATCCCGGCGGCAAATCTTTTTCATAGGCTTTATCATTTTCAGGACAATGGAAATTTTTGCGGAAAAATTACAGAACGGTTGACTTTCTGATTGAAAGCAGTATAATTAAATAAGGAAAACAACGGAGTTATAAATAGGAATATATAATATCCGGCACGTTTACGGAGGCTTTATGGATAAAAAGCAAAACATTTTACCCGAGATACGGATGAAAGAAAAAACACAGAATTTTTTTAAAATAATCTATTTTGTGCTGAAAGTAATTCTTTACGGAGCAGCATTCCTTTTTGCGTTTCAGCTTATAATGTCAATGCTGATAAATCAGCAGGAGACGGAAAAATACGGAGAAACAATGTTTTACGGTCACTATTACAGCGGTACGTTTTTTATTGAAATGACCGCCGAATATACCAAAGACGGTTTTTCAGAGGCATCGGCGGAACACACTGTGACGGGTGATATGCTTAATATTGCAGGTATAGGTTTGCTGACGGCAGGCATAGTCTGTTTATTCATTGTGATAAGAAATGCCTCAAAAGGAAAGCTTTATACAAAAAGCAGTTATCTGACGCTGTTCATATCATCAGGCTGCTTTCTGTTTGGTACTGCGGCAGGAGAACTTCTCGTATCAAAAGATATATCTGTTATGACTGAATACGCAGTCGGAATTTTTTCTACGGCTTCATATAATTTCCGCCCATTTTATATTTTGGCTTTGCCGTCCACGGTTCTGGCAGGGGGAATGGTTCTGCGTTATATCCTGACTGCCGATAAACAAAAAATGCGCATCGGATTTAAGATATTCGGAACAGGTCTTTTTGTATGCGCTGCGGCATATCTCATATGGAAAGGAATATTTCATGCAGGCAGCCTTATAAGCCTTTTTCGGAACGGCGGAAAAAATATGGCTGTGCGTATACCTTTTTACAATATATATATGGACTTGCCCTCAGATAGTGCAAATTCGCCCGAAGCATACGCAAGGCTTGTTATTTTCCGTTTTTTTAAAGAGCTTCCTGTAACAGCGTCTGCTGTTATTTCTCTCGTTATGATGGGGAAGGTTATGATCTCGTACAGCGGCGAAATTGTCAATGCAAAAGCAAACCGCAGATTTATCCGCATTGCTGTAATATCTTTGGCGGTCGCCTCGCTTTTATACAACCTGCTCGGAATTGCTGAAGTAAATATGCTTCACGAAGCATTCAGCGGACTGTACGGAAATGCTTACTATACGATCGCTGTAAGAGGTTTATGTGAGCCGCTTGTTTATGCGCTGTATATCTTTGTTTTCGGCGTGATCTCCAATGCAGACGAAAAAATATATAGATAATTATTTTACATTCCGCCGCGCACCGTATTAACAATTGTACATAAAATGCCGTTGTGCTTTTCATCGCATAACGGCATTTTATTGTATTTGCTCCTGTCAATATTTACGGCAGACTTTGTGCGGTATTACTTTAATTTTTTTCGGAAAATTCCAATGCTATCACAACACGGTTTTGGGCATATTCGGCTGTGATCGTCCCGCCCATTTGCTCGGCTAAAAGCTTCGCTATGGACAGCCCCAAGCCCGTGGAATTTCCCGCAGTCTCAACGGTGTAAAAGCGGTCGAAAAGCTTCCCCACGGTGACGGAGTCAAGTCCCTCTGCGGTGTTGGAAAAGGTCGCAGTACCGTCCTCCGCAAGGGTAACAAAAAGGTCGCCGCCGCTGTATTTCACAGCGTTGCCGATAATGTTACCGAAAATCCTTTTCAGCGCAGTCTTGTCAAGAATACGCTCCACAGGGGTCTCGGTTATTTCAATTTCGGGGACAATCCCCTGCTGCGATATTGCCCCGTAAAATTCCGCAAGGCTTTCCTCAAGGACGCTGTTTATGCAAATCCTTTCATATTTAAGCGGCTTTGAGGAAGCCACTATCGAGTACCTGAAAAGCTCCTCGGTAAGCTGCTTCATGGCTTCGGTACGTCCCCGTATCTGTCCAAGATATTGGTTTACCGTATCGCTTTTTTCCTCACGCTCCAGCAAGTCCAGATACCCGAAAACCGCCGTCAGAGGCGTACGCAGATCGTGGGAAATATTCGTCACCGCTTCCTTTAATTCGGTATCGCCGTGCTGAAAACGGCGGCGTTCCTCACGGAGCTGTTTAAGTTCCGCGTTGAGCTTTTCCGCAAGAGCGCGCATATCCCTGTCGCCGCTTGAAATGTCAATAAGCGTGTTTGTATCCGCCGACAGTTTTTCGGAAAGCTTTTCTGCAATTTCCTTTGCGGATTTTTTCATAAGATAAATTTTTATCAGCAGTACAATCACCGCAATTGCAAGCAGAAAGCAAATAACCATCGGCAGATACATTTTTACACCTCCGTTATTTCAAATCTTTTTTTCTGAAAATTCTGCTGCCGATTACTGTAGTTACAGCTGCAACAAACAGTGAAGATAACAGCATTTTCCATATATAAATTATGGGCAGGGCAAAATTATCTATATCCCCATATTGTATCGCTTGTCCCGTCGGAAGAAATGAATAAAAGAAAGTAAGGCACAAGTATACAGGCGTTCCCGGACTGTCCAGCCAGTTTGTATATTCATTAAGCTGCCAAGCTATGACAGAAAAAATTGCCACACTTAAAACACTGATTATTGCCGATACAGTTTTATTAACGCAAACCATGCTGATCAGTGTAAAAACAGAAGAAAATGCTATTACTAACGCAATACTTCCCAAGAGTTTCAACAGAATATCTCCACAGCTTTGTGTAACAAATCCAACTAATGGTGTTCCCACAACAGTTACAGTAACAAGGTAAACAGCACATAAGAGCAGTGCCGCAATAATTATTGTTATCAAATTTGAAAAATAAATATTGATTTTCCGATGTCCGCAAATAACCTTGTTACGCATTGTGCCGTCACTGTACTCCGTGCCCAAAAACAAGCTGCTTAGAATAGCAGTTAAAATACCGATCAGCAAAGAATATCCATAAAAAACTTTATCAAGGGTGATTATTTGTCCATAGTTCAAATGAATTTTGTGTTGAGCAAAAACTCCTAAAGCTGCAATTATTCCGGAAAAAATCATAAATATAATTTCTCCCCTAAAAAGCTTGTTTTTAAAAAGCCGTGTAAGATTTGCTCTTAATAACTTGCTCATTATTTTAAATCCTTTCTGCGGAACAAAAGTATTCCCGCCGCCGTACATGAAATAAGATTTGCCAGATAAACCGTAATTCTCGAATGTCCGGAAGTAA
>CAMWVO010000307.1 GCA_947177695.1 uncultured Clostridia bacterium | reverse complement strand
GTTACGAAGTAAATTTTTCCTAAACGCGGAAAATGATGAAAAACACAAAAAATGCATATTATTTTGTATAATGTGCCCAATAAATTAAAAGAAATTTTTCCCAAATCTAAAAAAATACCAAAAAACCCTTGTAATTATTTGCAGGATAGGTTATAATATGAATGTCGGTTTGAGTATACTGTTTTACCGATATATCTTTGTAAAGGAGTGTTATAAATGAATAACGACCAGACAATGACCTTTTCGGTCTGCGAGGACAGAGAGGGAAGCTTAAGAAAAAACCTTACCATTATTTATGACGCTCTGCGTGAAAAGGGCTATAACCCCATAAATCAGATCGTAGGCTATATTCTTTCCGAGGATCCGACATACATAACCACATACAATAATGCCAGAAGTCTGATCAGACACATTGACCGCGACGAGCTTTTGCAGGTTCTTGTGAAATCTTACCTCGGTGAGTAAGACGTGTGCGTTATGGACGGAAACATTCATAACGCACATTTTTATTTAATGGCAGGTTTTTCCTGTGTTAACCTATTGACATAATTTGTAACCGATCTGTAGTTTTATTTCGTAAGAAAATGTGTTAAAATATACTTGTGATAATGCGAACGGGCGGACTAAGAATAATATTGAAATTCATTATTTATTCGGAGGCGCTTATGCTTTACAAAGCTATGCTTTACAAAACTACGTTCAGAAAAATTATCGCGGTATCCCTTGCTGCGGCGGGAATTGCCCTGTCGTCCCTTTCGGGAACGGTCTCGGCGGAAATTCCGTCCGACGTAAGCTCTCTCGACAGAACCTCCCACGGCTACGGTCAGGGAGTGGAAAAAGACGACAAAAACCGTCCTTTGGGCGCGGAAATGTTCAACAATGATTTCGGACAGTACGGCTGCTGCGCCATGCTTGACGAAGATAAGGAGATACACCTGACTTTTGATCAGGGCTATGAGAACGGCTATACCGAGCCGATACTCGATACTCTGAAAGAAAAGAACGTCAAGGCGGTATTCTTCCTGACGGGGGACTACGCCGAGCGCAACGAGAAGCTGGTCAAGCGCATGATCGACGAGGGTCACATTATCGGAAACCACGGAATGAAGCACGCTTCGCTCCCGAAGCTTTCCGTAGCTGACGCCGAAAAGGAGATCATGTCCCTCCACGAATTTGTGAAGGAAAAATACGGCTATGAAATGAAATATTTCAGACCTCCCTGCGGGGAATATTCGGAGCAGTCCATGGCGGTCTGCTGCGGACTGGGCTATAAGACCCTGCTGTGGAGCTTTGCCTACCCCGACTGGGACCCCCAAAATCAGCCCGACCCTACTGCCGCATTTGAAAAGGTCACCAAGGCGGCTCACGGCGGAGCTGTTTACCTGCTGCACAGCGTTTCCTCAACAAACGCGGAAATACTGCCGCGGGTAATTGACGACCTGAGAGCGCAGGGCTTCGAGCTTACGCTTCCTAACTTAACTTAGCTTTCATTAAAAGCGGGCTTTCAGGCAGTAACGATACGGAAGTATTTGCTGTCTCGGAAGAGCAGTATCCTTAACCGTCAAGTTACGACGGCAAGGGTAAAGGCTCAGCCTTTTGCTTTTTAATGTATAATCCGGTCTGCCGATGCAGACGGCGGACTTTCGGACTCCTTGTTTTTATTTTATCTTGGCGGAACGTTCACTAATACCGAAGCTCCCATGGGGATAGCCGGTATCGTTCCGCCGAATTTTTTTATCCGTATTTTCGCCTAAACGGAAAATTTTCAAAATATTTGAAAAAATTTTCCCTAACCCCTTGCTAAATTTGGGAAAATAGTATAAAATAATATTGACAGGGCGTTAAATATTTAACGGTATTTCCGTTACGTTGTTCGCCCCAGTATCTTATTTATGAAAGGACGTCATTACTATGGCAGGTTTAAACAAGGTAACAGTTGACGACATCAGCGTAAAGGGCAAAAAGGTTCTCGTGAGAGTGGACTTCAACGTTCCCCTCAAGGACGGAAAAATCACCAACGACAACCGTATCCAGGCGGCTCTCCCCACTATCAAGAAGCTTATCGCGGACGGCGGCAAAGTCGTTCTCTGCTCGCACCTGGGCAAGCCCAAGAACGGTCCAGAGGATAAATTCTCCCTTAAGCCCGCAGCAGACAGACTTGCTGAGCTGCTCCCCGGCACTAAGGTAACATTTGCTGCTGACGACACAGTAGTAGGCGACAATGCTAAGGCTGCTGTTTCGGCTATGGCTGACGGCGATATCGTTGTCCTCCAGAACACAAGATTTAGAGGCGCTGACGAGACCAAGAACGGCGAAAATCTCTCCAAGGAGCTTGCTGATCTGGTTGACGGTCAGGTATTCGTTATGGACGCTTTCGGTTCCGCTCACCGTGCTCACGCTTCCACAGCAGGCGTTACAAAGTTCGTTAAGGAGACCGCTGTAGGCTACCTTATGCAGAAAGAGATCCAGTACCTCGGAAACGCTGTTGAAGTTCCCGTTCGTCCTTTCGTTGCTATCCTCGGCGGCGCAAAGGTTGCTGACAAGCTGAACGTTATCTCCAACCTTATCGAAAAGTGCGACACACTTATCATCGGCGGCGGTATGGCTTATACATTCCTCAAGGCTAAGGGCTACGAGGTTGGTACTTCTCTCGTTGACGACGAGAAGATCGACTACTGCAAGGATATGATGGATAAGGCTGAAAAGGCAGGCAAGAAGCTGCTTCTTCCTATTGATACAACTATCGCGGCTGCATTCCCCGATCCTATCGACGGCGACATCGCTGTAGAGGTTGTTGACGCTGACAAGATTCCCGCTGACAAGATGGGTCTTGACATCGGCACAAAGACAATGGAGCTTTTCGCAGACGCTGTTAAGTCCGCCAAGACCGTAGTTTGGAACGGTCCTATGGGCGTGTTCGAGAACCCCACGCTTGCAAAGGGTACAATCGCTGTTGCAAAGGCTCTTGCCGAGACAGACGCTACCACGATCATCGGCGGCGGTGACTCTGCTGCGGCTGTAATGCAGCTGGGCTTTGCTGACAAGATGTCCCACATCTCCACAGGCGGCGGAGCTTCCCTCGAATACCTTGAGGGCAAGGTTCTTCCCGGTGTTGACGTAATTGCTGAAAAGGCGTAAGTTATTACGATGTAAGTTGCGGAGGACGGATTTTCCGTTCTCCGCATTATTATAAGGAGATTATTATGGAGATAAAAAATTTTTTCAAGGACAACGGCTTCTGCATAATTTGCATGGTCGTATGCTTTGGATTGGGATTTGTTTTAGGCGCGCTGCTTGCTCCGCATCACAACAAGCTGGAGTTCAACCTGTTCAGCGGCAACGGAAACAGCAACAGAGACAATTCCGCGAACTTTGGTTCGGGGGGAGTCCAGAACGGACAGAAAAGCGTAAAAAGGCGCAGTCATAAAAAATGCAGAGACGTGAGTTATCGTCTCTGCATTTTATGTTGTCGAGAAAACAAATTTTGATTTACGCGACTAACTGTCGGGACGCTCAGGCGGCGAAGCCGCCGACTCAAAAAAGTTCGCCA
>CAMWVO010000306.1 GCA_947177695.1 uncultured Clostridia bacterium | reverse complement strand
AGCTCGACCAGCTTTAGTCGGCGGCTGCGCCGCCGAAGTGCTACGACAGTTAGTCTTGTAAATCAAAATTTACACTTTTCCGCAAACCGAAAACGGAACGCCCTTGCCGAGCGTTCCGCTTTTTTACTTGTCTCTGTTTTTGAAGCTGCTGCGTATCTTCCTGAACTTTATTTTGTGGAGGACGAGCCGTAAGAAGTCCCCACCGAAAAACAGCAGGAAATTAAGCATGGAAAAAAGAATTGTCACTCTGACACCCCATGAGTTGATTATAAAAAGATAAATGAGATACGCCGCGTCCAGCCATGCGAGCCACTTCATTTTCACGGGCAGGAAAAAGAACAGCAGAAGCTGCATATTGGGATTTACCGCCGCCATTGCCAGAAACAGCGAAAGGTTAAGACAGTACACCGTTGCATATCCCGTGATAAAGCCTCCGATGATAGCGAAAATCACGCCGCTGAAATAGTAAACATTGAAATTAAAGCCGCCCCAGTAGTCCTCAAGACTGGAGCCGATCATCCAGTACAGGTACAGCCAAAATACCATTGAAATCGGACTTCCGCTTTCGGGAATGAAGATAAAGGAAATTATCCGCCAAATCTGTCCATGCAGGATCGCGAATTTGTTAAATGAGAGAAAATCCCGCAGCGGAAGCCCGGCAAAAAGATACTGAAATGCAAAAACTATTCCCGTACCTATAACAATGTAGAGCATCAGGTTGCTGATATAATACCGTCCGAATTTTCGTTCAAGCTTGTTCAGTAAATTCAATTCAGATACCTCGTTTCATAAATTTGGAAGATACTTAAATTATACCACCCATTTGCAAAAAAATCAACAGGCTATTGCAAAAACAGGAAAAATAGGTTATAATACTATTACAGTATATTTTGGAGGAATGTTAAAATGAGCGTAAAAATCACAAAGGATATGATAATCGGCGACGTTCTCGACCTTGACGCGGAGACCTCTCCGTTCTTTCTGGAAATGGGTATGCACTGTCTGGGCTGTCCCTCGGCAAGGGGAGAAAGCATTGCCGACGCCTGCGCCGTACACGGAGTAAATCCCGACGAGCTTGTGGCAAAGCTTAACAAGCACTTCGAGAACAAAGGCTGAGCCTTTACCAATGCCGCCGTCTAAAGTGAGCAGTCACACTGTTCTCCCGAGACGAGAAACAGTTTCGGCATAAGGATCACACGAAAGGCGTAAGGTTTTTGCTTTACGCCTTTAATGTTTTTACGCACATTTCGGGACGTGCTATGTCCGCGGCTTGTACGGTAATTCCAAAAAATTAATACATATAAGCAGTTAATTCATATTAAATTGTGAGGACATTATGCTTGATAAAAGATTACGGCTTTGTGCCGATATGGTGACGGGAAAACGTGTCTGCGACGTGGGTACGGATCACGCCTACCTTGCGGCGGAGCTTCTCTCCGAGGGCAGGTGCGAGACCGCCGTTGCCGCCGACATAAACGAAAATCCCCTTGCCGCGGCAAGGCTCACGCTGGAAAAAGCGGGAGTCCTTGACAGAGCGGAGCTTATCCTGTCGGACGGACTGGAAAATATCCCCGAAAGCGGGATAACCGATATCGTCATCGCGGGAATGGGCGGCGAGCTTATTGCAGCTATTCTTTCCCGATGCGGTTGGCTTGACGGAAAAAATCTGATTTTGCAGCCCATGAGCCGAGTAGATTTCCTGATAAGATGGCTCTGCGAAAACGGCTTTGAGATACTGAAACAGCGCGCCGCTGTGGACGGAAAATTCCGCTACACGGTGATAAACGCGGTAAAGAACGGAGCGAAACCCTACACTCCGCCGCTTATATTTGAGATATTGGGGAAGCTTGACCTGAGCGACCCTGCCGCAAGGCTTTACGCCGAGGGACAGGCTGAACGGCTCCTGCGGGAGGGACGGGCTTCCCGCCGCACGGAAAAGACCGCTCTTGCCGCAGAAATTTTTACAAGGATTGGAAGAGATAATATGTATTGTGTAAAAGACCTGATGATACTTATGGATAAGATCGCGCCGCTGAAAAATCTCCACAAGGGGGACAATTCGGGGCTTCTGGTTGGGAACGAAAACGCGTCCGTAACAAAAGTCCTGTTCGCTCTGGACATTACCTGCGAGGTCGTCCGCGAGGCTGCGGAAATAGGCGCGGAGGCAATAATCGCCCACCATCCCGTGATATTCCACCCTCTCTATACCTTGGGCGACAGCAATCCCGCCTGTCTTGCCTTGAAGCACGGCATAGCTTGCATATGCTTCCATTCGCCCCTGGATATGGCGGACGGCGGCATAAACGACATTATTTTCGATATGCTCAATTCCGCACTTGGGCTGAAAAAGCAAAGCGTCCTCGAGCCCGTCCACCCCGACGGACGGGGCTACGGCTGGGTCTGCACTTCGGGAAGTGAGCTTTACCCCGATGAGTTCGGAAAGATGCTTAAAGACGTTTTCGGCTGTACAATTGTCCGCTATACGGACAGCGGCAGTATCATAAAAAAGATAGCGTTCTGTTCGGGAGGAGCGGGCAGCGATCTTCCCGACGCAATTGCCGCAGGCGCGGACGCCTACATCACGGGGGACGTGAAGCACGACCAGTGGATTACCGCAAGGAACGCGGGCATTGCCCTGTACGACTGCGGACATTTCCACACGGAGGACATTGCCGTGCCCTATCTGATAAAACGTTTCAGGGAGGAATACCCTCAGCTTGAAGCGGTTCGTGCAAAAGCCGACCGTGACCCTGTTGACTACATTCTGTAAGGAGCGTTAGTATGCTTATTTGTCCGAAATGCGGAGGTAAACTGGTTCGGGAGGGGAAGTCCTTTCTGTGTCCCCATCGGCACTGCTTCGATATCGCAAAAAGCGGCTATGTGAACCTGCTGACCTCCGACCGAATGAACTCCGCTCTGCCCGGAGACAACAAGCTTATGGTGCGGTCGCGGAAAAATTTTCTTGACAAGGGTTACTACGAAATACTTGCCGAAGCCCTGTGCAGGACGGTTTCCGCCCATGCCTCCGATGGGTGCAGGATACTTGACGCTGGCTGTGGTGAGGGCTACTACACAGGAAAGACAGCACAGTCCGTCTCGGACATGAACGCGGAAATTGTCGGGATAGACATTTCCAAAACCGCCGCCGACTACGCCGCAAAACGGACGAAATCGGTGCAGTTCGCGGTTGCAAGCGTGTTTCATCTTCCAATTGAAACGGAGAGCTGCGATATTGTCACAAGTCTTTTCGCGCCCTACTGCGGGGAGGAGTTCCGGCGGGTGCTGAAACGGGGCGGTATCTTCATAATGGCGATACCCGCGGAGCGGCACCTGTGGCAGCTTAAATGCGCGGTCTACGACGAGCCGTACCCCAACGCGGTAAAGGACTACGGGCTTGACGGCTTTGAATTTCTGGGCGCGGAAAAGGTTTCGGGGGATGTTTTTCTGCCGACGGGAGAGGACATAGCCGCGCTTTTCTCCATGACGCCCTACTTCTACAAAACGGGCGCGGAGGGTCACGAACGTCTGGAAAGGCTTGAAAGTCTCACCACGG
>CAMWVO010000305.1 GCA_947177695.1 uncultured Clostridia bacterium | reverse complement strand
TGCGGTTTTACATCAAAAATCTGCTTGAGGGGCTTATCGTTCTTGACGGTGCAGACACATTTTATGCGGGTGGAGCGAAAGGCTGGGACAATGACTGCTCCGACATTGTCCTTGAAATGCAAAAGGAGTACCCCCACATAAAATTATGCTTGGTATTACCATATCCCGAAAATATTCAAACAGACGGTTGGACAGACAGCGAAAAGGAGCAGTACCGCAGGATAGTATCACAGGCAAGCAATGTTGAGTTGTGTTCCGAAAGCAGAACACCGAACAGTGAGAAGATACGTAATGCGCGTCTTGTGGAGCTTGCCGACTGCTGTGTATGCTGTCTTAATCCGAAACGCCATAGGAGCGGGACATATCAGACGTATAAAATGGCTCAGAAGAAAGGTATCGAGATACACAATCTTTATGATGATGATGTCATTGGCAAAGCTGTAAACACTATGCTTGAAGAACAAGGCAGGGAACTTGAAGAAAAATACAAGGACTATCCTGACATACAGCCGCCTGATGAGAATTATCCTTAAGCTGTTAAAAACGTATATTGTTATTCTTAAATAAAAAAACATCTGCAAGATAAAATATAATTCTATCTTGCAGATATTAATTTTGCAGATGTATTCATAAGCCTGTCCATTATTTGTCCTTTGAAATTACGAAAACTTACTATAAATTTTGATATCCCGCAATATTTTAAGTGCTTGCAATCCACGTAAAATAGGCGTTTTTCCAAAATTATGATAAGTTATAAAATTACAAAAGTTCATTTCAATTCCCGTACGGGTCACCATTTTCGTATCCCGCAAATCCTGTCTACAAAAGGATTTGCGGGTTTTGCTTATCTGCCTGAAATGGCATTTGTTCGTTGTTTGTTCTTTATTTTCAAAAATTCAGATTTAAGGGTCGAAAGTCAGGAAACTTTCGGCTCTTTGCTTTTGCTGAAATCCAGCGCATTTGCCACAGCGTCTGACACCTTCGCCTGTGCCTCCTGAAACATATGACAATAGACGTTGCTGGTCGTGCTTACGCAGGAATGTCCCAACGCTCCCGAAACCGTCACAATATCCACACCTTGATTGACAAGCAGTGAACAGAACAAGTGTCTGAAGCTGTGCAGACCGTAAAATGGTAAATCGTGCTTCTCGCAAAACTCGCCAAGCCAAAAGTATGGCGTTCCGTTCTGCATTGGTCGTCCGTCCCACTTGACATAGAGCCTGTCAGTTTCCACCCACCTGTCGCCTAACCTCAAAGCCTCCGCGTCCTGCTGTTCCTTGTACTCTTTCAGCATATCCATAATGAACTGCGGAAACTTCAAAGTCCTCTGCGACCGCTTTGTCTTTGTGGTATCGGTGTACACACCTTTCTTTGCAGTGTAATTGGAAGTACGCCGAACACTAATGATATTGTTCTCAAAGTCAACGTCTTTCCATTCAAGACCAAGCATTTCGCCTCGGCGAAAACCGCTGTAAATCATCAGATAGAAAAATGTGCGGTACTTAAGCGGTTCGTAATTGAGCAGCGTCAAAAAACGTTCAACCTCGGCAGGTGTGTAGATTTGCTTCTCCTTGACCTCGCCTTTTGGAATAGTCACCTTTGAGCAAGGATTTTCAGCAACAACGCCCATTTTCACGGCATAACTGAACACGTCCGAAATCAAGCTTAAATTGTGCCTAATTGTTTTCGGAGCAAGCGGCTTTCCCGTCCTCTCATTCGCTCCCTCTTTGGAAAGAGAATTTACAAACGCCTGAATTTGACGGGGCGTAATCTTATCCATACGAATATGACCGATAACAGGGTAAATCCTGCCCCGCAACTGCAAAAGTCGCTCGTATGTAGTATTACGCAAATTGGTCTTAGCGTAGTCCTCAAACCATTCCTCACAGAACGTTTCAAACTTCACAGCCTTGCTCTGAAAGCCTTTCATACAAGCTTCCTCAAACAGAACCGACTGTCGTTTCAGCTCTTTTTCGATTTGTTTTGGCGTCATACCCTCACTGGGCTTCCACGTCATAGATTGAATAATTTGCTTTCCTTTGGTATCATACCCGCAGCTTACCCTTATCGAGTAACTGCCGTTTCTTTTTTGAATTGTAGCCATAATATAAAACCCTCCTACATTCCACATTATGGCATATCTCTGCATTTATATTATACTACTTTTACGATTTAAAGTCAAGAACTATTTGCAGAAATATGCCATATTTTTTATCTTTTATTGCTAACCGTTTAAATATGACATCAACGCCGATTTAGCAATAAGAATTTTTCCGTTTTTACCTTTTCCCGCCCGTACATACGGAATTTTATCCTGCATTACAAGCTGGCGAACAGTATGTTCGGAAAGCCCATTAACCAATTCCGTACATTCCTTAATTGTCAGCATTTCAATTTTCTCGTCTGGTTTAGGACTTTTAGTTGATGATTTTTCTTCAATCTCAATTAGCTCGTTAAGCAAAGTCACAATTTTTGATATGAGTTCCTGTTTAGAATTTATTGTCATAATCATTCTCCTTTCTGTTAATTTATCTGTAATAAGTTTGATTGGTGCGAGCCTGTTGTTTTAGTTCCTGCAATGCTTTTTGCTCAATTAATAGATCCTGTTCCGCTTGCTTGATTTCTTCCTGCTCCCTGCGCTGCCGTTCAAGGATAAAGTCATAGTCGCTTTGCATTTGCCGCAAATAAGTTTTGTAATTATTTGCCGCCGCAGACTTTTCTTTTTCAGCGATTTCAAGGTTTTTTTCTGTTTCAAATAATTCTGCTTTCAACCTTTCAAACTCCTGTCCGTAAGCCTTAATATCTTCCTCGGAACGAAGATTGTATTTTGCAAGGTAATTTAATTTTGCAAGCTCCTCAAACTGAACAACAGTAGGCATTTTTATGCTGTTAAGCTCTACAAACCTTGCTCCGTCTTTTAGAATATTTTCTCTTTCTGAAATCTCCTGCAACAGCTTGTCACGGGATTTTTTCAATTTGTCGGATTTTTCGGCAGCGGCATTAACAACATTCTGAAAATCTTCCACGGAGCGGATTTTATTGTCGCAAAGATATGTAAGCAATTCAGCATTTCTTCGGAGTTCCCCATAAGTCGCATTGTATGAATTGTCGGGTTTACGGTAAACCATAATCTGCAACTTCCTCAAACACATAGCATATTCACGCTGAATACCGTTGTATTTTGCAACAGCCGAAAAGCTGATTTCTCGATTTTTGTTTTCAATACGATATTGTAATTCCTCAATCCCATAACCGTCCCCCAAGCGCAAGCTTCTGATTGCCTTTTTGCTCCACGGTGTTTTAATCGACATATATTTTTTTAGCGTAACAGTATATCCTTTTTGTCTTAATTGCTCCGCTAAATCCTCAACGGACCGTACTTCTTCCTGCAAAACTAATTTATCAATATCATCACAAAGCCGTGTTTTCCAAGAAACATTTCTTTGCCTTGCAAGCCAATCTGAATATTTTTGGTTAGAGTGGTATTCTTGATTTTCGATAACACTTAATCCGTGTGCCTTGCAGATTTTATCGGAAATATCACGGCAGCGCCCAAGTGTAGATTTATTGTCAT
>CAMWVO010000304.1 GCA_947177695.1 uncultured Clostridia bacterium | reverse complement strand
TACATTTGTGTATAAAATACCACAATAAATTATAACACATTAAAACGAAAAATTCAAGAGGGGTTGAAAAAAAGGCAGCCGTATGCTATGATATAGAAAAGGTAGGGAAGCATATGCTGACTGCGGAAAAGTAACAGCTCGGCGGCGGAGAAAAAGCGTCCGGGGAAAAGATCGGCAGGCACAACCGAGTTGCGGTACTGGACACGCTTCGGGGATTTTCAATGCTGTACGTTATGCTTTATCACCTGCTGTACGACCTGATCTTTTTCGGAGGTATGAGCATACCTTTTTTCTTTACGGACGCCATGGAGATTATCCACCGTTTTTTCCTTGTGATACTTTTTTCGGTTTCGGGGATATGCGCGGGATTTTCCTCAAACGTGCTGAAAAGGGGAGCAGTCCTGTATCTTTTGGGAGAAGCCCTTACCCTTGTTACGGCAGCGTTTGTCCCGAATGAGACCATTGTTTTCGGTGTACTGTCCTGCTTCGGAATGACAATGCTTATCTACGGCGTTGTTTCGCCTGTGCTGAAAAAGCTTCCGAACGCGGTGATCTTCGCGGTGTTTGCGGCACTGGCGGTGATCTTTACGGACTTCTACAGGACAGACAGCCTGTTCTTAGTTTTTGGCAGGATACCTCTGAACGTTCCGAACGATATCCCATGGCTTTATCCGATCGGGATAACCTCCTCGGATTTCCGTTCCGCGGATTATTTTCCACTTGTTCCCTACGGGTTTATTTTCCTTGCGGGGACGGCTTTGTCCGACCTTGTGAAAAACGGCGGACTTCCAAAATTCTGCTACACCGCAAAAATTCCGATAGTGAATTTCTGCGGGAAATACTCGCTGTGGCTCTACATAATACATCAGCCGGTTTTTCTGGCGGCGACCTATGCGGTCGGCGCTCTGCGGTAATCATTGAAATAATTGCTTATAAAAGGATACTGATATGGATAATCTTACCAATATAAACGTTATAAAGGCCGTTCTTTCAAGACACGGTTTTTCGTTCAGCAAAACGCTGGGACAAAATTTTCTCATCAACCCGTCGGTGTGTCCGAGGATAGCCGAAATGGGCAGCGCGCAAAAGGGCGGGGGAGTTCTGGAAATAGGCGCGGGAGTGGGAGTTCTCACCCGCGAGCTTGCTCTCAGGGCGGACAGGGTGGTGTCCGTGGAGATAGACGGCAGGCTTATCCCCGTGCTGGAGGAGACCCTTGCGGACTGCGGGAATGTCACCGTCATAAACGAGGACGTTCTGAAAGCCGATCTTGCGGCAATAATCGCAGAAAATTTTTCGGGACTGAAAGTCGCCGTCTGCGCAAATCTGCCCTACTATATAACGTCCCCCATAATAATGAACCTGCTGGAAAGCCGTCTGCCCATAGAATGCATTACGGTAATGGTTCAAAAGGAAGCGGGAACGCGTCTATGCGCCGAAATGGGCACCCGTGAGGCGGGAGCGGTAACGGCGGCGGTAAGGTATTACGCCGAGCCGAAAATGCTGTTCAATGTTTCGCGGGGAAGCTTCATGCCTGCGCCGAATGTGGATTCCTGCGTTATCCGTCTGGACATAAAAAAAGAGCCCGCGGTAAAGGTCAGCGACGAAAAATTTTATTTCAGCGTGGTGAGGGGAGCGTTCTCACAGCGCAGAAAGACCCTCTGCAACAGCTTGGCATCCGCGCTGGGGATACCCAAATCCGCGGCGGCGGAAGCGATAAAGGCGGCGGGACTTCCCGAAAATATCCGTCCCGAACAGCTTCTGCTTGAAAATTTTGCGGAGGTGTCCGAACGGCTCAAAGATATTAAAGGAGATATCTCATGAAGTACGACTGCCTGATAATAGACGACGAAAAAATGCTTGCGGACAGTACCGCCGAATATTTTAACCTGTTCGGCGTAAGCGCGGCTGTTGTATACGGTGCGGAAGAGTGCAGAAGCTTTTTTGAAAGCAATTCCGCCGACCTGCTGTTGCTTGATATAAATTTAGGAAACGACAGCGGCTTCGAGCTTTGCAGAGAGCTTCGCGAAAAAACGCAGATACCGATCTTGTTTATTTCCGCGAGGTCAAGCGACGACGATAAAATTATCGCGCTGAATATCGGCGGCGACGATTATATACAGAAGCCATATTCTCTCGGCGTGCTGCTTGCAAAGGTAAAGGCGGTTCTGAAGCGTTACGGCAGCACGGACACGTCATATTCCGACGGCTGGCTTACCGTTGATTTTAACGCCAAGCTGGCTGTCGTGAACGGCAGTCCTGCAAAGCTTACGGCTCTGGAATTTAAGCTGCTGACATACCTTGTGAAAAATGAAAACCGAGTAGTTTCCAAACAGGAGCTTTTTGATAATGTCTGGGAGGACAAGTTCACGGGGGACGGCACGCTGAATGTCCACATAAGAAAGATTCGTGAAGCCATTGAGCGAGAGCCGAGCGACCCCAAATATATAATTACCGTGTGGGGCGACGGATACAAATTCATTGGAGGCAGGCAATGAGATTCAAAACTTTTCTGACTTGCATGGCAGTAATTTTTATAGCGGAAATTTCCGCTCTTATTTGGTTTGTGAATACCGCCGATCACGACTTGCAGGACGCTGTTGAAATAAATGCGGCGGTGCAGTCGGTACAGTCCGATTGGGACGATATTTCCGCTCACAAAAATGCCACAAGCCTTGACTATACCGTACTTGACGGGGACGGAAACGTGCTGTTCAGAACGAGGTCGGGACTCAGCGAAAGCGTCAATGAGGCGGTAATAAACCGCGATACAATACTCGATATTGAAGCGGCGGGAGAGACCGTCGGAAAAATAATTATTTACAACAACAGCCGTCAGGGTCTTGTCGAAAACAGAAAGAAAACCGCCGCAGCGTTTGTCATTGCGGCGGTTGTTCAGTTGACGGTGTGCGCGGCGTATTCGGCATATCTGTACGGCTCGGTCATAAGGCCTTTCAGAAAATTAAAGGGCTTTGCCGAAAGTGTGGCGGGAGGAAATCTTGATATTCCCTTGAAAATGGACAGAGGAAATATTTTCGGAGCGTTTACCGAAAGCTTCGACATAATGCGCTCAGAACTGAAAAAAGCAAGGCTTGCGGAAGCTCGCGCAAACGCCGAGAAAAAGGAGCTTGTTGCAAAGCTTTCCCACGACATAAGAACTCCCGTTGCAAGCATAAAGGCGGCTTCGGAGGTGGGCGCGGCTATTTCCGAAAACGAAAAAAACCGCCAGAATTTCACACACATTATTCACAAGGCAGACCAGATAAATACACTTGTTACAAATCTTTTTTCTGCGACCTTGGAGGAATTGCAGCAGCTTACCGTTGAGCCGACCGATATGGAAAGCGGCGAAATTTCCGAAATGCTGGAAAGCGCGGATTACTTCCATTACGCCGAGATACCTGCCGTTCCCGAATGTCTGATATATGCGGACAAGCTTCGTTTGCAGCAGACTTTCGACAATATTTTTGCAAATTCCTACAAGTATGCAAACACTAATATTGACGTGGAAATTTTGCTGAAAAACAATCGTCTTTCGGTAAAAATTGAGGACTATGGCGGCGGTGTTTCAAATGAAGAAAT
>CAMWVO010000303.1 GCA_947177695.1 uncultured Clostridia bacterium | reverse complement strand
ATGGTACAGTCTGCTTAGGCAGCTTTGAAAAAGGTCTTGTTAATGCGGACGGAAAAATCTATTTTGTAAATGACGACGGCTCTCTTGCCACTGGCTGGAAAACCGTAAACGGCAGCAAATATTACTTCCGCAAAAACGGCGAAGCCGTGACCAAAAGCACGTCCATAGACGGAGTTCGCTGCAAGTTCGGCAAGGACGGAGTATACGCGGGAACCTATACGGGCTGGACTAAGTCGGGCGGAAAACGCTTCTACTTCCTTGAGGGTCTGAAGCAGACAGGCTGGTGCAAGCTTTCGGACGGCTGGCATTACTTTGACGAAAAAAGCGGCGCGCACACCACGGGCGCTGCCGAGCTTTACGGAAGGACCTACACATTCTCTGCGGACGGAGTATGGGACGAAAACGATGACGGATATTATTCTGCATATTCATCGCTGAAGAAAAAGCTTTCGGGAGACGATTTTGCGGGAGTTTACACCAACGACGGCGTGCTTGTGGTCATGACCGTAAACAGGGAAAAGGTCGCTCCTGTCGCAGAAAAAATGAGAGAGACCTACGCTCCCATAATTATGCAGGACTGCAAATTCTCCGCAAACGAGCTTGAAGCGGTCAGAAGCCATCTTGACGAAAACCACAGCAAATACTCCATAAACGCGTGGGGAACAGCAATAATGAGCAACCAAGTCAGCATAACCACCGGCAGGGTAACCGATGAATTGCAGGACTACATAAATTCTCTTGACGACCCCAAAATTGTTTCCGTTGAAATCGGAGTGATAGTTCCCGTTTCCGGTGACATTGCCGTTGACACTATTGACTGCTTTTAATATTAAACCGTCCCGAACATCTTCTGACGTTCGGGACGGTTGTTTTTCTTTTCAGATAAACAGCTTTTTTCAGTCCGGCTCAATATACTGTTGCGTCGTCCTGCGTATAACCCTCAAGCGAATTTTCCTTTACCTGAATACATACATATTTTATTGCAGAATCCTCGGAAGCGAAAAACTGACGCTTTGCGGCGGGTGCAACGCGTACCCAGTCGCCCGCGGAAAGCTCTACGGTCTCACCGTCGATAACGGCTTTTCCCTTTCCCGAAAGAACGGCATAGATCTCCTCATTGTTTTTATGAGAGTGAACGAACGGCACACCTGCGCCTGCCGGAAGAGTATTTACGCTTATTTCCGCTCCCGTCAGCGCGAGCTTATCGTGAAGCTCTGTTCTTTCGTCTGATGTAACGCTTACCTTGCTGTAGTTTGCCATAATAACATACCTCCTGTTGATGGTTGTAACTCTTTGTGTTACAGCTACCATTATAGCACACCCTCGTTGTAATGTCAATGGTTACATCTGATTTTAACAAAAAATTAACATTGTATTATGTCAGCTTTATCAGCTTGTCTGCGTCGTTCATAATATCCTGTACCGTTACCGCTTTCATTTCCGTTTCCATTGCGGTTTGTATCGTATTGAGCCGCTCGTCTAAAATGCTGTGGATATTTTTTCCTATCGGACATTCGGGATTAGGGTTTTCGTGAAAATGAAAAAGTCCGCCGTTATCCACACACTCTACCGCGCTGTATATGTCAAACAAGGATATTTCGTCCAAGGGCTTGTCTATATAGGCTCCGCCGCTGCCGCGCACAACGCCTATTATCCCCGCGCTTTTCAGCTGCTGAAGCAGCCGTCTTATTACAACGGGATTGGTATTTACACTTGATGCAAGAATGTCGCTCGTCACTTTACTGCTGTCTTTCAGCGTTTCGATACAAACAAGTATATGAACAGCGATAGTAAATCTGCTTGAAATCTGCATAAAATACCTCGTAAAATTTTTTCGTTTTTTAGTGCATTAACTGCGTCCGAGCCAGTATTTCCTGTCAAGACTTCTGAACTGCACCGCCTGTGCAATATGCGGCTTGTCGATGATCTCCGAGCCGCTCATATCCGCGATTGTTCTTGCCACCTTTAAAATGCGGTCGTAGGCTCTTGCGGAAAGTCCCATTCTCTCAAACACATTTTTAAGGGTATCCCTTGCCGCGTCGGTCATTTCGCAGACCTGCGGCAAAAGCTCCGGGGTTATCTTTGCGTTGCAGGAAATTCCCGTTCCCGCGAACCTCCTGTTCTGAAGCTCCCTTGCCGCCTGTACGCGCTCCCTTATCTGAGCGGAACTTTCCTCCTTTGCCGCGGAGGATATCCTTTCAAACTCCACGGGCGGCACTTCTATATGTATATCGAACCTGTCCAGAAGCGGACCGCTTATCTTTGAAAGATACTGTGCCACCTGCTTTTTGCCGCATATGCACTGCTTTGTGGGGTGTCCGTAATATCCGCAGGGGCAGGGGTTCATTGCCGCAACAAGCATAAAGCTGCACGGATATGTTACCGTTCCCGCCGCCCTCGCTATTGTGACCTGCTTGTCCTCCATGGGCTGACGTAGTATTTCCAGAGTGCGCCTGTCAAATTCCGCAAGCTCGTCCAGAAAAAGCAGTCCGTTGTGGGCAGGTGAAATTTCTCCCGGTCTGGGTACGGTTCCGCCTCCTGCAAGTCCCGCTGCCGAAATGGTATGGTGGGGACTTCTGAAAGGTCTCCTTGTCACCAGCGGAGCTTCCTTGCTGACAAGCCCGCATACCGAGTGGACGTTCGTGGTCTCTATGGATTCCTCAAAGGTCATGGCGGGAAGTATGGTGTTAAGCCGCTTTGCAAGCATTGATTTTCCCGAACCGGGACTGCCTATCATCAGCACGTTATGTCCTCCCGCGGCGGCGTACTCCAGAGCCTTTTTAGCGGCGTACTGACCCTTTACGTCAGCAAAGTCCACAGCGTCGAAATATTCCTCCGCCTTGACCTCATAGGGCTTTTGGGGAAGTATCACCGCCTCGCGGCTGAAATGCTTTATAAGCTGACCCGCGCTTTCCACGCCGTATACCGTCACGCCCTCCGCAACGCTTGCCTCATAGGCGTTTTCGGCAGGCACGAACACGTTCTCGAAGCCCGCTTTTTTCGCAAGCAAAACCATTGGCAGAACGCCGTTGACAGGTCTTACCGCTCCGTTAAGGGACACCTCTCCGATAAACGCGGAATTTGAAATATCCTCGGTGATGTTTCCCGTTACGCACAGAAGCGCAACGAATATCGCCAGATCGTGAACGCTTCCCGATTTTTTTGTGTCCGCGGGAGCAAGATTGACTATCACACGGGCAAGGGGAAAAGCTATGCCGTTTTCCCGCAGAGCGGAGCGTATCCTCTCGCGGCTTTCCTTTACAACCGTGTCCGCAAGACCCACTATGTCGAAAGCGGGAGTGCCCTTGCTTGTTTCGATCTCAACGTCCACGGAAAAAGCGTTAAGCCCGAAAAGTCCGAGACTGTTTACCTTTGCAAACATAATGCAGAAGTCTCTCCTTTCATGCTGCGTCATCTCAGGCGGCGAAGCCGCTATGGAAAAGTTTCGTCCACCTTTTCAAAGGTGGCGAGTTTCCAAAGGGCAGAGCCCTTTGGTCGCCGTCCGCAGACGGCGAAATCCCTTTCGTCCGAAACGGAGAAGAGGGTGAGAAATGCGAGAGCATTTCGAGGGGGAGCGGACACGACCGCTCCC
>CAMWVO010000302.1 GCA_947177695.1 uncultured Clostridia bacterium | reverse complement strand
GGACGATCTTATGTCGATCATTCGCGCTGAGGAGCTTAAAACCGCTGAAACCAAAAATATTATAGATGAGGTGTTGGAAAATGCTTAGACCTGCTATCAGTCAGATCGCCACAAAAAACGAGAGCTATTATTCGGTCGTTATTGCCGTTGCAAAGCGTGCGAGAGAGATTGCCGACGAGCTTTACAACAATAACGAAACTCTGGAGGAAAAGCCTGTCAAGACCGCTGTTGAGGAATTTGCGGGAAGAAAATATTCTTTCATAGAGGACTCCTCCCTCAGAGAATCAAAGGATTGATCACGGCGGGTAAAAGGATTTGCTTAATACTGTAAAACATCTGGCGGCTGTGGCTGTAAGCTCTGCTACTTACGGGTACGACAGACGGTACAAATACGCCGTCCCCGTCGAGCTGGACGGCAAGGCTGCTGTGGGAGTGAGGGTTCTCGTTCCTTTCGGCGGCGGCAACAAAAAGCGCGTAGGCGTTATTATCCGCATTGACGACGCGGCGGGTGAGGATTTGAGCCGCTACAAGCCGTTAAGGTCTGTCATTGACGATGAGCCGCTGCTCAACGACGAAATGCTTGACATGATAATGTGGCTGAGGGATACCACCCTATGCACATACTTCGAGGCTTTCAGAACGCTGATACCTATAGGACTGAGCGTTAACTTTACTCAAAGGTACGAGCTTTCAGATGATAATGATTTGTCGGAGGACGTACTTTCCGAGGGCGCACGCAGTTTGTTGGCATCCGTCAGAGACGACATTTCTTCTTTGGACGGTTCGGATAACAGGCTTGTTTCCGAGCTTGTTCGGGCAGGCTTTCTGATCGAGTATGATTCGGTAAAGAGACGTACTAAGGACGAAACGGTGAAGATGATAAAGCTTACTGAGAACTTCACTTCGGGAAAGCTTGTTGTGAACCTTTCTCCAAAGCAGAAAAGCGTTGTGGAGCTTCTTGATGAAAGCGGTTCGGCTTCGGTAAAGGAGATATGTTACCTTTGCGGCGTAACTTCGTCGGTTATCGGCAATATGACAAAAAAAGGCATTACCGAAGCATATGAGTATGAGATACTGAGGACTCCAGATGTTGCGGCAAAGGAAAACGCAGAGGATATAATTCTGTCCGAACAGCAGCAGAGGGTTTACGACGGTATCGTATCCCTGATCGACGAGGGGAAGCCCTGCGCCGCGTTGCTTTACGGAGTAACGGGAAGCGGCAAAACTCTCGTTTTTGCCAAGCTTATCAGTCATACCCTCGATTTGGGAAAAAACGTCATTATGCTTATCCCTGAAATATCTCTTACTCCGCAGGTCGTGCAAAGATTTCAAAATCTGTTCGGCGATCTGGTCGCCATTATGCACAGCAGTCTGTCGCTGACACAGCGGCTTAATGAGTACAAGCGGGTAAAAAAGGGGCAGGCAAGGATCGTTGTGGGTACGCGAAGCGCGGTTTTTGCTCCTATGGAAAACATTGGATTGTTTATTATTGACGAGGAGGGCGAGCGTACTTATAAGTCCGAGTCGTCGCCGAGATACAATGCAAAGGAGATTGCAAAAAAAAGGTGTTTGACGCACGGCGCGGTAACTCTTATGGCGTCGGCAACGCCGTCGATAGAAAGCTATTATTACGCCCAAACGGGAAGATACAAGCTGTTCACCATGCCCGAACGATATTCGCAGGAAAGGCTGCCTGTCACCGAAATGGTTGATCTGGCTGTCGATGGCTTCTACGGAAATTCCGCGGTGTTTTCGGACAGACTTGTGGAAGAGATAAACTATAATCTTGAAAAAAAAGAGCAGACTATTCTTCTTCTTAACAGAAGAGGTTATCATACTTATATAAGCTGCGCGGACTGCAAGGAACCGCTTGTTTGTCCAAATTGCAACATACCTATGACTTACCACAGGACGAACGGGCGCGTACTGTGCCATTACTGCGGTCACAGCGAGGAAATGCCAAGCTCCTGCGGAAAATGCGGGTCGGCTCATCTGAAAATGACGGGTCTGGGCACGCAAAAGGTCGAGGATGAGGTGGCTTCGCTGTTTCCCAATGCTCGGATACTGCGGATGGACGCTGATACCACATATTCGCGGTACGCTTACGAAAGAAGCTTTCGTGCATTTGAAAACGGCGAATACGACATAATGCTCGGTACCCAAATGATAGCAAAGGGTCTG
Organism: uncultured Clostridia bacterium; assembly: GCA_947177695.1. Classification (GTDB taxonomy): domain Bacteria; phylum Bacillota; class Clostridia; order Oscillospirales; family Ruminococcaceae; genus RGIG8773. Next base: position 1,417 of record CAMWVO010000302.1, on the reverse strand, counting down.
GACTTTCCAAATGTAACGCTGGTGGGAGTTCTTTCCATTGACAAGGCGTTGTTTGCGGGAGATTTCCGAAGCTATGAGAGGACTTTTTCGCTGATAACGCAGGTCGTCGGACGCTGCGGCAGGGGAGACAAACAGGGCAGAGCCATAATCCAGACTTATGTGCCCGAGCATTACGTCCTGAACCTTGCGGCGGAGCAGAATTATCCTGCCTTTTACGAGCAGGAAATATCCTCGCGGCAGGCACTTACTTACCCGCCTTTCTGCGACATATGCTCGCTGGAATTTTCCTCGGTCATTGAAAGCTGTGCAGACAAGGCTTCAAGGGCTTTTCTCGGACTTATAAGCGGAAGCATTGCTTCGGGAGAGATCAATGTGCCGATAAGAGTTTTGGGTCCGTCAAAGTGTCTGCACGAAAAGATCAACGGAAAATATCGCTACAGAATTATTATCAAATGCAGAAACAACCGTCAGTTTCGGGACTATATAGGACAGCTTTACAAGAAAACTTTTAAAATGAGGGAGTTTGCAAACGTCCTGACATTTCTCGATATTAACGGAGATATAATTTAGGCGGGACGTTCCCGTTCTGCGGAGAAGATTTGCAGCGCGGACGGTTTCCGATATTCATGAAAGGCAGTGAATAATTTTGGCACTGAGAAAAATTGTCATTAAATCAGATGAGATACTCAGAAAAAAGTGTAAACCCGTGTTGAATTTTGACGAAAAGCTGGGTATACTTCTTGACGATATGGCTGAAACTATGTACAAAGCCAACGGTGTTGGACTTGCCGCTCCGCAGGTGGGTATTCTGCGGCGGGCTGTGGTCGTTGACGTAGGCGAGGGGCTTCTGGAGCTTGTAAATCCTGAGATCATAAAGTCAAAGGGTACTCAGCGCGGCGTGGAGGGCTGTCTTTCCTGTCCCGACGATTGGGGATATGTTGTTCGTCCGAATGAGATTATTGTTAAGGCTCAGGACAGAACTGGAAAATATATACAGCTCAAACTAAAAGAATTTTTTGCCAGAGCAGTGTGCCACGAGCTTGACCATCTTGAGGGACAGCTTTTTATCGACATTGCCGATGAAATGGTAGATCCCGATGAAATAGAAAATGAGAAGCAGGACAGAAAAAGAAAACGCTGAAAGGACGTAGCTGATGAACATTATTTTTATGGGTACTCCCGATTTTGCCGTTCCGTGCCTTAAAGCTCTTATAGACAGCGGCGAAAATGTCACGGCGGTGTTTACCCAGCCCGACAAACCAAAGGGCAGGGGATATAAGCTTACCCCGCCTCCTGTAAAGGAAGTTGCCTTGACACATAATATTCCCGTGTATCAGCCGCTCAGCCTGAAAAAAGGCGAGGATGCTGAGAACGCTATGAAAACCATAAACGAGCTTGCACCGGATCTGATAATCGT
>CAMWVO010000301.1 GCA_947177695.1 uncultured Clostridia bacterium | reverse complement strand
ACTACTGCATGGGCATTCACGACTCGTTCGTTGAGCAGGATAACTCTCTCGGCATGACAATTGCGGCTTACGTAATCTTCACCGGCGGCGACGGTGACTTCAAGACCCAGCTTACAAAGATCAAGTCCTCCGGCGCTGACTGCCTGTTCCTGCCTATCTACTACACAGAAGTAGGCTACATTTCCGAGCAGGCTGTGACCGTAGGCGTTGAGCTTCCTTACTTCGGCTGCGACGGCTGGGACGGCGTTATCAACCAGCTCAACGGCAACACCGCAAACATTGAGGGCGCAACATTCCTTACGCCTTTCGTTGCAAACAGCTCCAACCCCAAGGTAACGGCTTTCGTTGACGCCTATAACAAGGCTTACAACTCTACTCCCGACCAGTTTGCGGCTGACGCTTACGACGGAGTATACGTTATCAAGGCTCTGCTTGAAACTACAGGCGGCGACGTTTCCAACGAGGCTCTCATCGACGCAATGACAAAGATCTCCGTTGACGGCGCAACAGGCTCCATGAGCTTTACCGCTGACGGCGAGCCCAACAAGTCCGCTATGGTTGCCGTTATCGAGAACGGCGAATATGTAGGCAAGTAATCATACTATTGTTAATGCATTTTTCGGGAACGCTCCGCCGGGGCGTTCCCGATTTTTTAAAGGCTGAGCCTTTACCCCTGCCGCCGTATTTTAAAGACGGTCTTAATAGATATTCCAGTACCGCGGGGAAATTTGTGCATTTTTTATAAATCATTGGCGCAAAATTTGTCTTTGACTGTGAAGATATTTGTAAAGTTTTTATTGACAAAAAAGCTAAAAAAATGTATAATAGTATACGGATAACTAAACGGTTATGTACAGAGACCGCCTCGCGGATTTTTACGAAAGGAACATCATTCTATGTCCAGGATCGGTAAATCTACACTTTCTGCTGTATTTTTTATACTTATTCTTGCTATGACTACTGTTATAGTTTTGCTGTGCGCTGTGTTCTCAAATGCTCAGATGGAAAATCTGAAGGAATCGGCGCAGATATCGACGAATATACTAAGCTTTGAAATTGCTTCAAAAAGCAAAGAGGCTGAAATGATCTCCAAGCTGCTCGTTGAGGAGGACAGCTTTGTAAATGCTGTGGAAACCAACGACAAGGCTGCAATACAGAGCACATGGGACAGCATTACCAAATCCAACGGCATTTTTGCCCTTTTCCTTAACAGCGACGGTATTGTCGCTATGAAAACCGACAACTGCCTGCTCTCCTCCGAGGGCGTGTTCAATGCGGTCGGATCGGCAAGAAACGGTCTTTCCACCGACAGCGAGATATCCCTTTATTACCGCGCTGTCGCCAAGAATAAAGGCATTACTGCTATCGTGGGATATTCCTACAGCGACCCCGACGCGGTAGACGAAGTATATGAACAGACCCAAAGCCAGGCTACGATCTTCAGCGACAACCTTCGTATATCCACCACTTTCATCGGCGAGGACGGTCAGAGAGCTGTCGGAACGACTATGAACGAGGATATATACCAGAAGGTTGTGGTCAACGGCGAAACTTACCAGAAGAAAACCAAGCTTTTCGGTGATAACTATATGACTACCTATGCCCCTATCATTGACGAATACGGGGTCATAAAGGGCGCGTTCTTTACGGGTTATCCCATGGATAACGTTATTGCAAGCAGAAACAGAGCTATCTTTGTCGGCATCATTGCAGGTCTTGTTATGATGGGCATTGCGGTGGTAGGCGTTACCGTTTTCGTAAACAACCAGATAGTCAAACCTGTAAGCACTGTTAAGGAAATGGCTCTCCAGATGGAGCAGGGCAATCTCAGCAAAAACTCCGGAATTACCAGCAAGCTCAGGGATAACGAGATCGGCGACGTTGCTCAGTCGATTTCTACTGCCGTTTCGATACTTAATGTTTATGTAACGGATATTTCCATGATGATGAAGGAAATGTCAACGGGTAACTTCGGCTACTATTCCGATATAGAGTATAAGGGTGACTTTGCGGGAATAGCGGAATCCACAAAGATACTGAAAAAGCAGATGCGCAGCGTTGTGGACGGCATCAATGCTTCGGCGGACGAGGTTTACAGCGGCTCTCAGATGATCTCGAACGGTTCGGTAAGCCTTGCCGAAGGAACGTCAAGACAGGCGTCTTCGGCGGAGGAGCTGTCCATGTCCGTTTCCGAGATCACTCAGAATATCAAGCTCAATGCTCAGAATGCTGAGAAAGCAAAGAAGCTTTCCAACAACTCAATAGATATGGTAAACAGTCAGAACGAACAGATAGAGCATATGCTGTCCGCTATGACAAATATCGAGAACAGCGCCGCAGAGATCAGCAAGATCATCAAGGCGATCGAAGATATTGCTTTCCAGACGAATATCCTTGCGCTTAACGCCGCGGTCGAAGCGGCAAGAGCGGGAGCGGCAGGAAAGGGATTTGCAGTTGTTGCGGACGAGGTGCGTAATCTTGCGAACAAATCCGCAGAGGCTGCAAGCAACACGTCTGCTCTTATCGGAAGCTGTATCGAAGCCGTTAACAAGGGTTCTGCAATTGCGCACAGCACTGCCGACGCTATGGTTCAGGTAATTGATATCACTAACGAGACCAACAATCTCATTGAGAGCATTGCAAATCAGACAAACAAACAGGCGGAGTCTGTTCAGCTTGTCAAGTCGGAGATCGACAGTATTTCCGAGGTAATATCCCTGAACAGCGCAACCGCTCAGGAGAGCGCCGCAAGCTGCGAGGAGCTGAACGCTCAGGCTACGACCCTCCGCGACAGGATCGCTATTTTCCAGGTATAACTGTGTCCTGCCGAAGCTTTACAGCATAATGATTTTAAGCGTCCGCATAAGCTTTGAATACGGCTTAGCGGACGCTTTTGCCCGTTGTGCTTTAGAAAAAATTTACATTTAATATCTGCAATATGTGTTTACAAACAGGATAAAATAATGTATAATTAATATTTACAGGAAGTTTTTTAGGAAAGGTTTTTTGCCATGCGTGTTATAACAGGTTCTGCAAGGGGCAGACGGCTCACAGCACCGACAGGTTTGGACGTGCGTCCTACCGCCGATAAGGTCAAGGAGGCTGTCTTTTCCGTTGTGCAGTTCGATCTGGCAGGCTCAGCCGTTCTGGATCTTTTCGCAGGTTCGGGACAGCTGGGGATAGAGGCTCTCTCCCGCGGAGCAAATTCCTGCGTTTTTGTGGACAGCTCCCGCGTTTCAGTGGAGACCGCTAAGGAAAATATCGCCGCGGCAGGCTTTCGGAACGAAGCTACAGTTATGACTTCCGACGCGGAGCAGTACCTGAGAATGTGCAGACAAGCCTTTGATATTGCCTTTATTGACCCGCCCTACCGCAAGGGTCTGATCGAAAAGGTCATGCCGCTGCTGGAGGGGCATATGTCCGACAGGGGCATCGCTTTGTGCGAACATGAAAAGGGCTTGACGCTTCCCGAAAGCTTCGGACGCCTTGTTAAGCGCAAAACATACAGATACGGTAAAACTGAAGTTACATTGTATAAAATCGGAAATGAGGAAGAAGCCGAATGAACAGGAGAGTAGCGGTTTGTCCGGGCAGCTTCGATCCGGTCACCTATGGAC
>CAMWVO010000300.1 GCA_947177695.1 uncultured Clostridia bacterium | reverse complement strand
GTTCAGAGGAAGCGGCGAAAAAGTCTCTTGTTGAGCGTTATCCGAGATAAGCCTATACCCTTGCTACAAAGCTGAATGTTTTTATGATGGCTCCCAATGAAAAAGCGGCAAAAAATCAGTTCTACACAAGCCTTGAGAGGACAGGCGCAGGCTATTTTGACTATTATCTGCTCCATGCGCTTATGGATAACAATTATACAAAATACGACAAATTCCATATCTGGGATTTTGTCAAGGAGCAAAAGGAAAAGGGTCTTATAAAGCATTACGGATTTTCTTTTCACGGCAGTCCGAAACTGCTTGAAAAATTGCTGACCGACCACCCCGATGTGGAATTCGTTCAATTGCAGATAAACTATGCGGACTGGGAAAATCCCGAAGTCGCTTCAAGAGCAAATTATGAAATCGCCCGCAGACACGGGAAGTCCATTGTTGTAATGGAGCCCGTCAAGGGTGGTACTTTGGCTAATCCTCCCGCAGCGGTAAAAAAGCTGTTTGACGATTACGACCCGAATATGTCTTACGCTTCATGGGCAATTCGTTTTGCGGCTTCGCTGGACGGTATTATGACGGTGCTTTCGGGTATGTCAAGTTTGGAGCAAATGGAGGACAATCTGTCATATATGAAAGACTTCAAGCCCCTTAATGATGAGGAGCAGAAAATTATTCAGCAGGCGCAGAGGATAATGGGAAATTCCTCAACAATACCATGCACAGCCTGCCGCTATTGCACAAAGGGCTGTCCGAAAAATATTCCCATTCCCGAAATATTTTCAGCGGCAAACAAGGAGATCGGAAACGGTCAGAGGGACGAGGCTTTGTCCGATTACAAAAAGGCTGTTGAGAGCGTGGGAAAAGCTTCGGATTGCATAAACTGCAAACAGTGCGAACGGGCTTGTCCCCAGCATATAAAAATTACCGACCATTTGAAAAAATGTGCGGAAATGCTTGAAAAATAATTTTAGGAGGAATTAATTATGAAACAGAGTTACATCACATTAAACAACGGTGAAAAAATCCCGCAGTTCGGCATGGGCGTGTTTATGGTACCCGAAGGCGAGGAAACAAAAAAGGCTTGTCTTGACGCTCTGAAAATGGGTTACAGACACATCGACACCGCCCACGCTTATCAGAACGAGAGGAGTGTAGGCGAGGCTGTAAGGGAAAGCGGCATACCCCGCGGCGAAATTTTTGTTACCTCAAAGCTTTGGCCAAGCGAATACGGTGAGGGCAAGACCATGGCGGGTATTGACAAAATGCTGGAAAGGCTGAATATCGGCTATATCGACCTGCTTCTGCTTCATCAGCAGGTGGGCGATTATATGGGCGCATGGAAGGACATGGAGAAAGCCGTAGAGCAGGGCAAGGTACGCAGTATCGGATTGTCAAACTTTGAGAGCGACCGTCTTGAAGAAGTTTGTTCCGCTGCAAAAATAAAGCCTGCGGCATTGCAGGTGGAGTGTCACCCGTATTTTCAGCAGAGGGAACTGAAAAAGCGTATTGCTCCATACGGCACGGTTATCGAGGCTTGGTATCCTATCGGTCACGGCGATTCGGGACTTATTAACGAACCTGTTTTTACAGAGCTTGCAAAAAAATACGGCAAGACCAACGTCCAGATAATCCTGCGCTGGCACATTCAGGAGGGCAATGTTATTTTCCCGAAATCCACAAATCCGCAGCATATAAAGGATAATTTTGATATTTTCGATTTTGAACTTACGGACGAGGAAATGGCAAAGATATCCTCTCTTGACAGGAACGTTAGGTTCTATAACGCATCTCTTGAACAGCAGGAAGCGCAGTTTACCGCTTGGTCGCCTGCGGATTAATTGAAAGGAATTAAAATATGAAGCTTATTGCAAATTTACTTCTTGCCGCAATGTTGAGTATTTCTCTTTCGGCGTGTGCGGAGGGTCATTCCACCGCCGAAAATACGCAGAGCGAAAGTATTATCACAACAGCGGAAAATATGCTGTCCGAGGTCAGCGAAACAGTCGGTACAAGCAATAGTTCTCAAAATGCGGAAACTGACGGAAATATCGGAGTTTTTGATTTGGACAAAGGCACGGTCATGCTGAACAGCGGCTATGAAATGCCTATTCTCGGTATAGGCACGTACCGCTTATCGCAGGAGCAGGCAGAAAATTCGGTTTACTGGGCTTTGCGGGACGGCTACCGTCTTATCGACACCGCCCGAATTTACGGCAACGAAGAGGGCGTGGGAAAAGGAATACGCCGAGCTATTGAGGACGGTTTTGTTACACGGGAGGAAATCTTTGTTACAACAAAAATGTGGACTTCTGATTATGACGACGGCGAAGCAGCCATTGACGCTTCTTTAAAGCGTTTGGGACTTGACTATATCGACCTGATGATCCTGCACCATTCCCAGCCCGAAAACGACGTGGAGGCATATCAGGCAATGGAAGCGGCGGTAAATGACGGGAAGCTGCGTTCCATAGGTCTTTCAAATTATTACGAGCCAGAGGATTTTGACAGGCTTGTTAATGCAACGGAAATCGCCCCTGCGCTTTTGCAGAATGAAACTCACCCTTATCATCAAAGCGGCATTATGAAAGAACATCTTGCAAAATACAGCACGGTTATGGAGTCATGGTTCCCTCTTGGCGGCAGGGGAAATACGCAGCGTCTTTTTGAGGACGAAACAATTTCCTCTATTGCCGAAGTCCACGAAAAAACTTCTGCACAGATAATTCTGCGTTGGCATTTGCAGGCGGGAAACATTGCTATCCCTGGTTCAAGCAATGAAGCGCATATACAGGAAAATTACGAGATTTTTGATTTTGGGCTGACCGAAAGTGAAATGGAGCAAATGACTGCTCTTGAACGTGATGAACGGTTTGCATCATATTGATAAGTTGTGGTAAAAATGGTTGATAAAAATATTATTTCAAATGTGGGGACGGTCTGTGACAAATGCGGAAAATGCGTAACAGGCTGTCCCGCACAGATAAATATTACCGAGATTTTAGACGGTGCGGTCTACGATATCGAGACTGACGGAAATCCCTATGATTGTATTGAATGCGGTTTCTGTACGTCATGCTGCCATATGGGTATTGACGTTATGGAGATCATACGCAGTATTGCTATGGAGCAATGTATTTCCTGCGGAGTAAAATAAAGGAGCGGCTGATATGAAAACAAGAAAATTAGGCAATATCATAGTGTCCGAGGTGGGAATGGGCTGTATGGCTTTTTCCCACGGCTACGGGAAAATTCCCTCCGAAAAATACAGCATTGAAGCCATTGAAAATGCTTACAATAACGGCTGCACCTTTTTTGACACGGCGGAAATTTACAGTCCGAATTTATCGGGTATCGGTCACAATGAACGCATTGTGGGAAAGGCTCTTGAAAGCGTCCGTGACAAGGTAGTTATCGGAACAAAGCTGTTTCTCGATTATTCGGAGGTTCGGTCGGAATCGGTTTACGACGCCGTCCGCAGACATCTGGAGGGTTCGCTGAAACGCCTTAAAACCGATATGGCAGATATATATTATCTCCACAGAATGGGCGGAGTCCCGATTGAAAAGGTCGCGGAGGCAATGGGTCGGCTTATTGACGAGGGACTTATCCGCGGCTGGGGACTGTCACAGGT
>CAMWVO010000299.1 GCA_947177695.1 uncultured Clostridia bacterium | reverse complement strand
TCCGCGCAAGCTGATTGATGTTGTTTCCTATTTTGTTCAGCTCGCAGGACAGCTTTGACAACTCCTTGAAGTCCACCGCTTTTGAAGTACCATGAACAGCGGCACGGGTTATATATTTCGTTGTATCAAGCTTAACTTCCGCCGCTTTCTGCTCAATTATCCTCCAGTCCTTTTCACGGAAAACTATTTCCTTGCGCTTGCCCCTGCGTTCATGTTTTTTATTTGTCATCAGCATACCTCCAGTTTTAAAAAGGGTTTGGGAATTCCCAACAAGCCGCAAAGTGTGGGTACATAACACTTTGCGACGTATTGTTCCGCAAGTGAACGGTATACGTATACTCCGAATTTGTACGTACAAATTCTATGGCTTGCTGGTGTTTCCTCAAACCAATTTTCAATTGACCAAAATTTTCGGCTGATTTAATATGTACCCACCGCCTTGTTAGAGGTAATTTATAATTTCTGAAAACCGTCTGTTACCTTCAAACACTTTTCGCTCAAAGGTAAGGTAACGTTTTTTCGTACTGCCAATTCTTTTCTGACGGCGGTAACGTATCTTGTAACCGTCGTCCTCAATTTTTATCATATCCGAAAGGAAAAGGTCTGTTTCAATGTCTATCACATTGGTTTTATGCCTGGACATAAAATCATCCGCAAGCACAAACAACCTGTCGGAAATAAAATACACACCCTTGCTGTCAAAATATCCGAGCAACTTATCTTCAAGCTGCTCTGCTTTCTCATGCTCTCTGCGGTTCAGAAGCACATATCCCTTTTCAAGAACAAGCTCCTGTATCCATTCCACAAAAGCGGCAGCGGTCTTATTTGTTGCCATTACACATTCTCCTTTCATTATGCCGACTTGCCCAAATTTTCAAAGCAGGCAATCAAATCTTCCCGACAGACAAGAAATTCCCCACGCTTGCCCTCTCCGCAGCGGATACTTGGTATCTTCTTCTGTAAAAGAAGCTGTCGCAGAGTATGCTCCTTTATCCCACCGACAACCTCCATGCATTCCTTTACGGTAAGCATATGTACAGCATTTTTTGAGACGGCTGCATTTTCCACTTTGCTGTCAGACTTGTCCTCTTTTGAATTTATCTGCTTTTCTTTAACTTCAAAAAGGCGGCAAAGACATTCCTCCGTGCTACTGCCCTTTTCCAGCATTTCCATAACCTCCACAATCATCATAGCCTTTTCTCTGTAATTCAAATAGCATTCTCCTTTCGCTTTTCAATAATTTCTTGTTTGCTGACGATTTTTCATCACACATGATAATCACCCTCCAAAAATTTTTTATAAAAACTATTGACATTCAGCCGCAGGCAGTATATGCTATATATAGAATTTTTTATATTTGTACCCGCTGCAATTTTGACTATGATTTAATTATATCACTTAAAAATGTGTCAAACGGTATGTATCATAATCCGAAAAAAATTCTTTTGGGCGGGACAAAATTCTAAATATGAAACGATGTATGCAATTGGAAATCAAGCTTGCAATGGACAAAAAGCTCAAAGACCTGCGTACTGAACTGGGTCTTGCAACAAAGGACGTCAGCAAACTTACGGGAATTTCCGAAGCGATCTATAACGAACTTGAAAACAATGCTGACAGAGATACGGGGTTCAGCAGTTCAAAAATTATTAGACGCATTGGAAATCGTTGTTTCCAAAAATCCAACGCATAGTTATTATTACAGGTTTACAAGTTAGAATATTAAATGTAATAAAAAAATCTTATCAGAGGAGAACTAAAAAATGAAGTCATTTGAAAAATTTTTAACATGGGCATCAAAAAACAACTGGCAAATTATTGAAAATGTTCTTTCAGAATATAATCCTCCGCCTGTATATAGGGGAAGGATAGGATATTTTGAAGACATAATAAAAAAATATAATCGAATTGCCAATCCTAAATTAACTACATGGTTTGTAGTTTCGGAATGCATAAACAATACAGATCCCAATAGCTTTTCATGGGACGAATTTAAGAAGATTTCACTTAATGGCTGTATTGATGAAATTGGTAAGAATACAGTGGAGCAATGGTGGGATAATCATTTTCCTATAATTATGTCAGTTGAAAATGGTTTATATGAGTACTATACAATTGATGCAATATCAGGAAAAATAGGTTATGCATTTGAGCCTTTTTTTGAAGAAGAAATTGTTGCTGAAAGTTTAGATGATTTTTTTGATAAAATTATCAGCGAGGAAATTATCTTGAATTAGTAACGTCTATTTAACACGGGAGTATCAAGCTTGCCGATTGCATTCCGATGTTCTACAAGGATTGCTGCAAAAATAATGTCTGCGAATCGACCTTGATAGGGTATAAGGCAAAGGAAAAGCACATTGTTGAACGTCTTTGGCATCTGTCCCTTGAAAAAATACAGCCGCATCATCTGCTTGAATTTTATGAATACCTCCGAACCGACGCAGGCAGGGACGATATGCGGTACATATGCATAATTCCCGATTTCAAAAGCTTTGCAAATTCAAACGGCTTCACACAAAAAAGCCTTTGCGAAAAAGCAGGAGTAAGCCAGTCCATATTTACATCCTGCAACAGCGGTCGAAAATTAAGAAAAGCCACCGCTGAAAAGATTGCGGAGGCTCTTGATATGAAGCTGAACGATGCATTTATTACAGACCCTGAGCAGAAAGCTACTCTTTCCGATTCATCTATACTGCATTATCACAGACTTCTCTCGGATATGTTTGAACGTGCGGTCAAATGGCAAATAATCAGAGAAAATCCCTGCAAGTGTGTGGACGCACCAAGAGTAAAACGCAAGGAGGCTGACTATCTTAACGAGCATAAGGCAACTGAAATTCTGAATGCCCTTGCGGACGTTCCCTTTAAATACCGAATGGCAATTACACTATTAATATATTCGGGTATGCGCCGCGGCGAACTTTGCGGACTGGAATGGTCGGATATTGATTTTGAGTATATGACCATTGATATTAACAAGGCTTCGCTGTATCTGACGGGCGTGGGTACAATCCAGACCGACCTGAAAACGGACGGTTCCCACCGTGTAATAGAGATGAACAGCTATGTTATGGATATGTTGAAATCCTACAAGCAATGGCAGGATAATGAAAGGGCTGAAATGGGCGACAAGTGGGAAGAACATAACAAAATTTTCACTCAACGGGACGGCAAGCCTATTCACCCAAGTACAATATCAAGCTGGTACTATTCATTTATTCGTGAGAATGGATTTAAAGAATCTCACCTCCACTCCCTGCGTCACACGAATGCTACGCTTCTTATCGCAAGCGGCGTGAACGTCCGCACTATCGCAAGCAGATTAGGACACTCGCAGGTTTCAACAACGACAAATTTATATTCGCACCCACTAAGAACCGCTGACGAGCGTGCAGCAGACGCTCTGGGGGATATTCTAAATCCAAGCAACTATAAGTCCGATAAGAAAACTGAATAAGAGAAAACCCCCACAAATTGTAAATTTGTGGGAATGATTTTATATATGGGAACAAACATGTGCTCTCAGAATAATTGCAGAAATTTTCTTACAATAGCCAATCTTTTCCTATTTAAAAATCTTTTAATTATTTTATATAGTTTTTAATAATTTTCAATCTCATAAAC
>CAMWVO010000298.1 GCA_947177695.1 uncultured Clostridia bacterium | reverse complement strand
CTTCGGTCAAAGCTGCATGGTCTTTGCTTGAAAGGATAAACATACACAACGAGCCGTTCATCAGCAGTCTGCCTGTCTCGCAGCTCCACTGGATAATTGCCGACAAAAACGAAGCGATAACGGTGGAGTCCGTAAGGGACGGCATTAAGGTCTATGACAATCCCGTGGGTGTGCTGACAAACAATCCGCCTTTTGACAGGCAGATGTTCAACCTGAACAACTACATGAGCCTGTCGGTGAAAAATCCCGAAAATACATTCTCGGACAAGCTTCCGCTGAGCGTTTACAGCCGCGGAATGGGCGCGCTTGGTCTGCCGGGAGACCTGTCCTCACAGTCCAGATTTGTACGGGTGGCGTTCGTGAAAATGAACTCCGTTTCGGGAGATTCCGAAGCGGAAAGCGTCAGCCAGTTTTTCCATATCCTCGGATCGGTTGATCAGCAGAGAGGCTGCTGCGACGTGGGAGAGGGGAAATTCGAGATCACGCTCTACACCTCCTGCTGCAATGCGGACAAGGGAATATACTACTACACGACCTACAATAATCACCAAATAACAGCGGTGGATATGCACAGGGAAAACCTTGACGGCAGCAGTATCGTGTGCTATACTCCCGTTACGGAGGAACAAATTTCGTTTCAGAACTGACAAATATTATCCCGAAAGAGCGGTCGGTATTTTTAATACCGACCGTTTTCCGTCTGCGTGAACCGCTTGACAATTTCGTGTAATATGTTATAATTGATTACAGAGAATTTTTTATCTGTATAAGAGGTGTTGTTATGAAGTACGCGGAAAAGGAACAGTTTGAAAAAGCCAATATGTTCGGTACGGGCGCTCCCAACGATGGATATGCAAAATATTTCAAGGGAAGCTCGTTTCTCAATCCCATTACCGAGCCGGGAAAAACCCCGATTTTCCTTGCAAACGTTACGTTTGAACCTAAGTGCCGCAACAACTGGCATATTCACCATGCCGACAATGGCGGCGGTCAGATGCTTATCTGCACCGCGGGAGAGGGCTGGTATCAGGAGGAGGGCAAGGAAGCGGTAAGCCTTTCCGAGGGATCGTTCGTTTATATCCCCGCAAACGTCAAGCACTGGCACGGAGCCAAGGCGGACAGCTGGTTTTCCCACATTTCTGTTGAAGTCCCCGGAGAAAACGGAAGTACCGAATGGCTTGAAGAGGTTGACGACGAGCATTACGGCAAGCTTTGAAAAATGAGAAACCCAAAACGGGAACCGATAATCTTATCGGTTCCCGTTTTTTGCAGTAACAGGCTTTATTCGTTTACGGAGTATTTTATTGTTGCAGTCCTCATGGTGTATTCGATCTTAGGCATTGACGCCCAAAATTCTTCATATTCCGCATCGCTCATATTGGGGTCCATCGCTACCCAGTCGCCGGGCTGAGGGTCGCGTCCCGAGTAGCAGAATGTGATAACGCCGTTGTTTGCCACAAATCTGCTGAAGCCTTTAACGTTTATGGTATACGTATCCAGCAGCTTGTTGTCCCTGTAAATTTTAAATGTGATATTTCCTTTTCCGTCGGGAACATATGTGATAACGTTGCCGTCGTTGTCAACAGTCATGTTAAACTCTCTCTGGCTCTGAGTTTTTATCACGGAGTACTCGCCGTCATCAAGAACGTAAAACTCGCCGTCTTTAAAATATTCTGTGTACTTTTTCGTATATTCATCACAGTATGTGGTGGGATCTTCGCCATCAGGTACATCTATCCTGTAGCTGTCTCTCATGTCACGGCTTTCCAAGCTGTACCAGATGATCTTGCCGTTTGAGCTGTAAAGCTGCTGAATGCTTCTCTGCTCTTTAAGCGTGACCTCTCCTGTTTTCAGGTCGATAATGCCGCAGTAATATTTTTCGTTTTTCGGGGAGAACGAATCGCCCGACAGTCCCTGAAAACCCACATAATCATCCTGCACGACAATGAAATTCATACCGTCCAGTTCGTTGTCTTGTCCCGCTGTAAAAAGAACCTGCTTGTTCTTGCCGTCCATGTCGGTAACGTAAATGGTTTTGTTGGCTTTCATGTAAACGATCTTTTCGCCGTTGGTATCTATGTTCCAGCATTTTGGGGCGCGGTATTTGGCGACCTCGTTAAGCTCGCTGTCAAGCTTGATGATCACTGTTCCCCTCATAGAAAAGCCGTAAGCCTCGTAATAGATCAGGTAAAAATACTCGCCGCACTGCTTGAGCCTTGGATCTATCATGCCGATATTTTCACCCTTGTCGTTGGTATAGCTGCTGACCTTGTAGGATTTTTCCATTTTGCCGTTTTCGTCAAGAGAGAAGTAGTACACGCATCTTGCATCGGTATCCGAACCCTCATAATATACGGTTCCGTCGTCGGCTATCAAGCAGATATTGCCTTTGTAGGGGACTTCAACAGGGTCGCTTTCTTCAAATGTAACGCCTGTCTTTTTAGCTTCGGGCTCCGCCTCCGTCTGAACGACAGGGACGTCCTTAGCGGCATAAGTCACAGGTTCGCATGAAAATGCCATAGCCAGCGCGGCGGAAGCCGCAGCGATAGCTTTGATAGATTTTTTCATATTGTTAACTCCTTTTGTTTTTTATATTTAAGCAAAATTTATTTTTCATGTCATTTCCCGGTTGTCAGGGGTCGCCTTAATTGTACGAGATGGTCACCGATTTCATTATATCCTTTACGGAGGGCGTTGCGTTAATAAGCTTTTCGATATCCTCGTCGGTCATGTCGTCGGAAATTCCTACCCAATCGTCAGCGGTAGCGTCACGTCCCGTGTAGCTTATAGTTATCGCGCCGCTGCCGAACACAGCGGTACTGTAGCCCTTATAGCTGACGGTATGCTCTCCTATAAGCTTTTTGCCGCGGTAAAATCTGTAGATCACATGACCCTTTCCGTCAAAGCTTGTTGTGACGATGTCTCCGTTGCTGTCAACAGCAGTGCCGTAGCCGACCTCTTTAGCGTTCGGGGTTTTCAGCACCGAATATTCCTTGCCGTCGAAAATGTACAGCTCGCTGTCAGAGTAATATTTATAGCGTTCGGTCATGTAGCTGTCTGTGGCAATAGCGCCGGAGGCAATAACTTCGTCAGGAATGTCCAAGCTTTCCTGCGGATAGTATCCCGCTTCGCCGTACCAAATAAGGTTATCGCCGAAAGAGCGTACCTGTTCAACGCTTCTCTGTTCCTTTAAGGTTACTTCGCCTGTTTCAATGTCAATAATTCCGCAGTATGCCTTGCGGCCGGGAGCGTTGGAATAACCCGTCCTTTTCTGGAAGCCCACATAATTTCCCGCGACAGCAACGCAGTTTAACGGCTGCTCATGCTCAGCAATTTCATCGCTTTTATTGACGGAATACAGGGTCTTTAAATTGCTTCCGTCAATATCGCAGATGCAAATATTCCACATATCGCTGAGGTAGACCACTTTTTCGCCGTTTGTGTCAAAGCTGCTGCCCTTTTTGTGCTTGTAGCGGGCGATCTCGTTAAGCTCCTTGTCAAGCTTGACGACAACGTTTCCCTTTTCCTTTGACTTCCACCATGAGCCGACCTCTTCCCTGTACATAAGGTAAAGATGATCTCCGCACTGCTTAAGCTTTACATCTGCGGCGGCGATCTTTTCGCCGCTGTCG
>CAMWVO010000297.1 GCA_947177695.1 uncultured Clostridia bacterium | reverse complement strand
ACGGCGCCGAAAAAACCGAAGAGCTCTTCAAAAAATACGGAGACGAAATTCTCCGCACCTGTATGCTGATACTGCGCAACCGCGCTCTTGCCGAGGACGCGGCTATGACCGTGTACGAAAAAGCCTTTTCAGCCTTTCACAGCTTTCACGGTGGAGCTTCCGAAAAGACATGGCTTATTCGTATAGCGGTTAATGTCTGCCGCAATATACTGAAATCCTCCGCCTATAAGACAAGCGCGTCGGGAGAGATACCCGATACCGTTTCCGAAAGGGACGAGTATTCCGCCGCGGAGACAAAAGCCGCAGTTTCGCAGGCTCTCATGTCCCTGCCCGAAATATACCGTGAAGCCGCCGTGCTGCACCTGTACAACGGCTTTACCCTCAAGGAAGCGGCGAAGCTTGCAGGTGTGAGCCAGAGCGCGATGACGTTCCGTGTCAGCAAAGCGAAAGAATTACTGAGAAGAGCATTGGAGGAGTGTTATTATGACCGACCTTAAAAATGTTATTGACAAGGAGCTTGAAAGCATGACCTTCAATGAACTGAGGAACAGGAGGTCAATAAAAATGAAAAAGAATTTTAAATATAAAAAGGCGGCGGCTGTTATTGCTGCGGCAGCGGCGGCGGCAATGCTGCTTGCGGTGTCCGCTTCGGCTATGGGACTTTGGAGCATTTCCGACCTTATCAGTGACATTTTCCCCAACAGGAACGCTTCGGGACGGGAAAAGGTCGAACCCTACGCATTTGAGGCGAATGCCGAAACAGAGGAAAATTCAATGCATTATGATATTTCCTTTGACAACGTTATCTGCGACGGAAATATTCTTATCGCACAGTTTGTTGTAACGCGCAGCGACGGCGGCGAATTTTCTGAAGAAAGCATTCCGAATATACTTATGTCCGACGATCTGATATTTCCCGATATTCATGACATCAACAATCCGAATGACGGCTCTCATGTCGGCGGCGGAGGCTCATGCATTTTGAGCGGCGATAAGCGCAGCTTTGTTTTCAGCCGCCCGTACGTTGACCTGCCCCGCACAGCACGTTCGGGAGACGAGCTTTATATAAGATTTTCGGGATTAAGAAAGATAAGTATAGGTTCCGACAAGACTGTTTCTATTGAAACATTGGACGACGGCAGACAGGTAATAAAATTTACCGTTCCCGAAATCGCCGCGCCCATTCCCTTGGAGTTCAAAAATCCGCAGGGAGAAACTGTTTTTACGGCAAAGCTTACGCCGCTTTCCATGAAAGCCGTTTCCGATAATTTTTTCTTTGATGATTTTTCCATGGCGGGCTGTGAGCTTCCCGACAGCATTGACCCTTATGACGCGATGGCTGTCGCTGATTGGTACGCCGACGAAAGCCACCTTATCAACCCGTCGGCTTATCCCAAATTCCTTGACGGGAATATGGATTGCATTGAAAACCCGTGCAACGGCAACGTTTACCGTATCGACGGATTTGGATATGAAAGGCTCATGTCTCCCGATATAGGTCTTTATTCGGACGAAACCGAATCCACAGCGGTTTTCGGCAGCGACCCCGAACTTGAAAAGGTTAAATATATAGAGTGGTTCGGCTGTACCGCGGAAGTCAATTTTGGCGGATAAATTTTGATTTAGCGCACTACGCACTATGTAGCAATACTTAGGCGGCGAAGCCGCCGACATCAGCTGGTCGAGCTGAGCCCAGCTCGCAGAAGTCCAGAGGGCGGAGCCCTTTGGTCGCGCTCCGCAGAGCGCGAAATCTCCTCCCCGCGCCCGCAGGCGCATATCGTTCAAAACGGTGAAAGGGGTGAGAAATGACGACAGTCATTTCGAGGGGGAGCGGACACGACCGCTCCCCCTTGTTGCATTGCGCGGTATGGTAACCCTTGAAAACAGTCCAGTGGACTGTTTTCAACGAATAATACTTTGTTTGGGTTTCCAAGCATAGCTATAAGTTTGCTCCGTCAAAAACGTCACACTGTGACGTTTTTGAAATTTACATTGTTGCGTACCGCAGCAAGGAGGGGCGGTCGTGTTCGCCCCTCCTCGTAGCCCTCGCGAAGAGAGGGTTTGGCGTCGTCATTTCTCACCTCCTGCTCCGTTTCGGACGAAAGGGATTTCGCCGCCTGCGGGCGGCGACCAAAGGGCTCTGCCCTCTGGACTTCTGCCAGCTGGGCTCAGCTGGATCAGCTATAGTCGGCGGCTTCGCCGCCTAAAGGTTTCGTCAGATAGTGCGTGGTGCGCTAAATCAAAATTTATCTTCCCCAATTGATTTCTGTGGCTGTGTATAAATACGTCTTGAAAAATTTCCTGCGGCGTGGTATAATATTTGTTATCGGACTTTCAGTTCCGGCAACAATTCAAAGAAACGAGCTGATACAATGAACGTAATTCTCGCCTCCGCTTCTCCAAGGCGAAAGGAGCTGCTGGGCTATATCGTGCCCAGCTTTGAGATAATCCCCGCCGACGTGGACGAGACCCTGCCCGAAGAAATTCCCGCCGAAAAAAGCGCGGAATTTCTTGCTGTAAAAAAGGCGGAGCATATCTCCGCGCAGTATCCCGAAAGCATTGTCATAGGCAGCGACACGGTGGTTATAGTTGACGGAGAGATACTCGGAAAGCCATCCGATGAAGCGGACGCGTACCGAATGCTGAAAAAGCTGTCGGGAAAAATTCACACCGTTGTTACGGGAGTGTGCATTTCCCAAGGCGAAAAAAAGAAAAGCTTCTCGGAGGCGACGCGTGTGGAATTTTATCCGCTGTCCGAGGAGGAGATACGTGACTACATTGCCACGGGCGATCCCATGGATAAGGCGGGCGCATACGGCATACAGGGCGAGGGCTGCGTACTTATAAAGGGCATTGAGGGAGATTTCTTTACGGTAATGGGGCTTCCCGCCGCAAGACTGAAGCGGGAGCTTGCGAAATTTTCCGATATGGCAGGAGGACGAGAAAATGCTGACTAAAATAATAGTTGCGCTTATCGCAGGTCTGGGCGCGGGTCTGGGTACGGGAATAGCGGGACTTTCCGCCGCGGCTGTAATATCACCCATGCTCATAACCTTTCTGGACGTGGAACCCTATCAGGCAGTGGGTATTGCTCTTGCTTCGGACGTTCTTGCTTCGGCTGCTTCGGCGTACACATACGGAAAAAATAAAAATCTTGATATCCGCAACGGCGTGATAATGATGATCTCCGTGCTGTGCTTCACTCTTGTGGGAAGCTTCGTTGCCTCGCTTCTTCCGGGTACGGCAATAGGCGGCTTCTCTGTGGTAATGACAACTCTGCTTGGCGTAAAGTTTATAGTAAAGCCGGTTACCGCCACGGAAAGCAAGATGATGAAAAAGGACAAAAAAACAGCCGCGGTGCAGTCGGTGCTGTGCGGAATGATGATAGGCTTTATCTGCGGATTTGTGGGCGCGGGCGGCGGCATGATGATGCTGTTCGTGCTGACAAGCGTGCTGGGCTATGAGCTTAAAACCGCGGTTGGGACAAGCGTGTTTATCATGAGCTTCACCGCCTTTACTGGAGCGGCTTCCCACTTTGTCATAGACGGCGCGCTGCCCCATATTTTTATACTTGCGCTGTTCGTGATATTCACACTTTCTGGAGCGGCGGGCGCTTGAAAATTTGAGAAAAAGGAGT
>CAMWVO010000296.1 GCA_947177695.1 uncultured Clostridia bacterium | reverse complement strand
TTCTGCGAGCTGGGCTCAGCTCGACCAGCTTTAGTCGGCGGCTACGCCGCCGAAATGCTACGACAGTTCGTGCGCTAAATCAAAATTTATACCTTTCAACAAACAGAGAGGACAGGGCTTTTAACGGCTCTGTCCTCTTTTTTTATTTGGAAAATTATTCGTATGATTTTGTCAGTGCTGCGGGTTTGCGGCTCAGGTACAGGCAGTATATAACGGCGATACCGATAGTCGCGCCCATATATACCCATTCCATAGTAATATTCTCGCCGGCAAACATTGAAAAGGCGTCCACAAGAGCGTGTACGGCAATACATACCAGCAGGCTGCCCGATTTGTAAAATACGAACGTGAAAATATATCCCCACGCAACGGCGAAAAGCACTTGGATCACCGTTTCAAGGTTTGCCTGACCCGCTAAGAGATTGACTATATGTCCTATGCCGAAAGTCACGGCGGTGATTGTAATTGCCACGGGGACGGGGTCTTTTTTCAGCAGGATACGGAACAGAAAGCCGCGGAAAAGCATTTCCTCGATAAAGCCGATAAGAAGCATTGAGAGTACCGCGAAAACCTGCGAAACGCCGCTGTACGCCAAGGCAAAGCCCCGCCAAAGGTTGCCTGTCATCAGGATAAGCATTGGTATGTAAAACCAGTAATCGGAGGCTTTGCCCTGCCACTTGACAAGTCCGTATTTTTCCTCAAGACAGTACTTTTTTACAAAGGCGAAAATGCCCGCCGCTATAAGTAAAAGTCCCAGAAGCATAAATATGCTGTCGTCGCCTAAATTGCCCCTTATGGGTATGGACACGCCGCAGTAAATAAATATCCATATCAGCGCGAACCACAATTCGTTTTTATCGTATAATTTTTTCATTTCATTTATTCCTTTCCTTTTTCGTTTTGGACGGCTAATACCGCACCTCTGTAGGCACGCTCCAGATGAGCGGCAACGACGGCTTCGTCGTATTCCAGCGAGTTGTTTGCGATAATGCTTGCGTAGCCGTGGGCAAACATTGCTATGGTCAGGAACACATCTTTGGTCTGCTCCAGAGTTATTCCCATTGCCCCCTGCATTGCGGAAAGCACTGGGAGAAGTTCTTCGGCGTCTATCATATCGATCAGGCTGTTCCCCACCGCAAAGCCTGACTGGAAAAGGAAACGGAACAGGTACGGCTCTTTTATGGCAAAGCGGATATAGTTCAGTCCTATGCTCAGCATAACGCCTTTGGCGGGGTCTATGTTCATAATGTACTCCGTGTGAAAAGCGTCGGCTTTTTCGTACACAGCTCGTTTCATTTCCTCGATTTTTGCGAAATGGTACATGACGGGCTGGGTGGAGCACTCCAGTTTCTCCGAGACTGTTCGGGCGTTGACGTTTTCCGCGCCCATGGTTCTTGCCACCTCAAACGCGGCGTCTATTACCATTTCTTTTGTTATCCTTGCTTTCGGCATTTTTTATCCTCCTGCATTTTTTATAACTTGAATTATATAATTTGAATTATATAACTTGAATTATAATAGAAGCGGGATGGTTTGTCAATCTATTTGGCTGTGTTTTCTCTGAACTATCACATAATTTTCACTTAATTTTCACATAGTAATAATGCGGACTTTTGTGCAATGTCGATACAGAAGCTTTTTTACCGTCTCGGAAACAAAATTTGCCGCCCTATATACGACGGCATGGGTAAAGGCTCAGCCTTTTGGATGTTTTTTGTTGTGCGTACTGTCTTAAAATTGCACGGGGAAACTGTGTAAAGTGCTGAAATGTCCGAAAATAAAAAAATATTTTTTTGATAGTTGCACGTTCGCGTGCAACTTTTTGCGTTTCTGAGCCTTATAGTGAAAAGCGTTTTCGTCTTGACCTGTTCCGCGCTCGGGTTTTTGACAGACGTTTTTCGGAAAGGAGGTGAACCGATGTCCGCAGCTCTTACAAGAAATCAGAAAAGATTTCTGTGCGGCTATATGAAAACGGGAAGCATTGAGGAAGCCGCCGCGCTGTGCGGTATCCCTCCCGACAGGGCTTTGGACGAGGGGCTGAAAATTCTCGAACACCCGCTTGCTATGGAATTTGTGACGAATCTTTCCCTTACGGAAAAAAGATTTGCCGCAAAAGGCACTGACAAGGTGGAGGAGGCTCTGGACAGGCTCATCAGCGGTCGTATCAACGACGCGGTCATTCTGGCGAGGGCAGACCCCGAGACCCTTACCGAGGAGGATATCCGCAGGCTCGATCTTTACAACGTGTCGGAGCTTAAATTCGGCAAGGGCGTGTGCGAGATCAAATTCGCGGACAGGCTCAAAGCCATTGAAAAGCTTAACGAGATACGCAACGGCAGGGCTTCCGACGGTGCGGCTCAGAGCTTTTTCGACGCGATCGGCAGGGCGGCAGAGGCTCAGCAGGCAGAGTCTCAGCAGGCAGAGTCTCAGCAGACCGAGTTCCGACAGGCTGAACCTCAGCTTGCAGAGTTCCCGCAAAACAGAGACGGGACGTCCGCCGAGTAACCGCGGGACGGAACAGGGCTGTAACTTCTGTCCGCGGAAATCTAAAAAAGGAGTGTGTTTGTTTGGCTAAATTCAAGCGTTTCTCGGCAAAGCAGAAAACCGTTCTTACATGGTGGAAGTCGGAGGGGTACAAAAAATGCGACGCAATAATCTGCGACGGCGCTGTCAGGAGCGGCAAGACCCTGTGTATGTCCCTTTCCTTTGCGGCTTGGGCGACGGCTAATTTTAACGGCGGCAGCTTCGCCATATGCGGCAAGACCATCACGTCCGTAAAGAGAAATCTTGCGGTGCCGCTTTTGTCCGCTTTGCGGGGACTTGGCTTTTCCTGCGTTGAAAAGATAAGCGGCGGCTATGCCGACATAAGCGCGGGCGGCAGGACAAACCGCTTCTACTTTTTCGGCGGACGGGACGAAAGCTCTGCCGCGCTCATTCAGGGTATCACCCTTTGCGGCGCGCTTCTGGACGAGGTGGCTCTCATGCCCCGCTCCTTTGTGGAACAGGCGATAGCAAGGTGCTCGGTTGAAAACTCAAAGCTTTGGTTCAGCTGCAATCCCTCTTACCCTTACCACTGGTTCTACAGGGAATGGATACTGAAAGCGCGGGAGAAAAACGTGCTGTACCTCCACTTCACCATGGACGACAACCCTTCTCTTTCGGACGAGGTGAGGGAACGGTACAGACGGCTTTATTCAGGCGTTTTCTACGAAAGGTTCATTCTGGGGAGATGGGTCGCCGCAGAGGGTCTGGTGTACCCTATGTTCTCGGAGGAAAAGCACGTTGCAAAACCGCTTCCCGAAAGCTTCGAGAAGTATGCGGTATCCTGCGATTACGGCACAGTGAACCCGTCCTCCTTCGGGCTTTGGGGCAAGCGAGGAGAGGTCTGGTACAGAATAAGCGAATATTACTACAGCTCAAAGCGGGAGGGAATGTCCCGTACTGACGAGGAGCATTACGAGGGGCTTCGTAAGCTTATAGGCGGCAGGCGGGTACAGGGCGTTATCGTTGACCCGTCGGCGGCTTCATTTATTGAATGCATCCGCCGTCATGGGGAGTTTCCCGTCATTCCCGCGAAAAACGATGTGGTCTCTGGCATAAGGCGGTGTTCCGACGCTTTGCGGGACGGCAGGCTTATGTTCGGGCAGGGCTGTAC
>CAMWVO010000295.1 GCA_947177695.1 uncultured Clostridia bacterium | reverse complement strand
GGCTCAGCTCGACCAGCTTTAGTCGGCGGCGAAGCCGCCGAAGTGCTACGACAGTAGTCGTGTAAATCAAAATTTATACTTTTCCGCAAATTAAAAGACAGAACGGATATCCGTATCCGCTCTGTCTTTTTGATTTTAGTTAGGATCAGAACTTTCCTCCGCCTCCGCCGTGGGTGCTTCCGCTGGAGCTGACGTGAGTGCTGCTTCCGCCGCCGCCGCTGCCCGAATCGGTCTCTATCTTCGTTTTTGAAACAGTGTTGTAAAGGAAAATATCTCTCGAATGATTTACTCTCATGCTGCCGTTTTTGACGTACACACGCGCGGCAGTTTGCTTTACAGCAGTTTTAAGCTGTCCCATCATGCATAGGCAGACGATCAATGCAACCACAAGTCCGCCCAAAAATGAAGTCCCAAGCATCTGACCGTAGTCCTTCGGCTTGTTTCCTACGTCGTAAGCTTTTCCGCTGCTTTCGTATTTGTCTATGTAGGAGTCCGCCTGATCGGCAAATTTTTTAAAGGCGTCATAATAATCTCCGTCGCCGAGATATCCAGCAACCTTGTTGCCTATCTGGGATATGCCGTAATCGGTAAAAGCCCGTATACCCTTGCCTTTTGTGGAAATGTGCCAGTTCCTGCCGCCCATGTCAACAAGCAGCAGAAGTCCGCTGTCCTCGCTGTCGTAACCGTAATAGTTGTAGTCGTAGTAATCATCCGCATAAGCCTCGGCAGATTTTTCGTACGTGGAATTGACCGTTACCACAACTATATCGTACTTGCGGTCGTGCTTTTCGATTATTTCAAGAATATGCTTTTCAAGAGACCGCTCCTCGCTGTCGGAGAGCAGGTCGGCTTCGTCAACAACTTTATCTGCATTTTCCGCCCAAACGGGATATGCCGAAGCCGTACACATGACCGCCGCCGCAATGACCGCGGCAATTTTTTTCAGTAATTTCATTTGCGCACCTCCCCGAATGCTTTACATAAACAGCTGAACGATAAATGCAAATGCCGTTACAGCCGCGGTCACACCCGCGAACAAGCCGAATAATCTTCCGTAGTCGGCAGGGAGATTTCCCACGAATTTGCCTGTCTGACCGTTCATTGCAAAGCGGTAGACCTTTCCCTTGTAGGTGGTGCTGAGCATCCACACAGGGAGGAGCGCGTAGCGTATTTTGCCGCTGTTCAGTTTGATGTTCACGGTCTCGGGCACAACGGTAGCATACCCATTAACGGTATTGCGGAACTCCTGCTGAGTGCTGGTTCGTATCCTTTCGTTGGCACGGTTACGGCTCTGCTCAGCGCTTACGTCGTATTTGTCCGCAAGATAGCCCGCAAGATACGCTGTGTTGAAATTCACGCAGTCGCCGTAGTTGTACGGCTCTATTGCCTCTGAAAGCTCGTCGGGCATTTTCTGCGATCCGTCCACGGGGACTTTTTCAAACTGTATGGAGCCGTCCCGCACAATAAGGTAGTGGGAGGTCTCCGTATAGCGGTAATTGCCCGAAGTCCAGGACCTTACGCGTGTGGCGCGGTAGCGGATATTGGCGTCCGCGTCGCAGTCGAACAGCCAGAACGGAACGTAAACGCCCTTTATCTCGTCGATGCGGTGTTCGTCCTTAAAGCTTCTCGGCAGCAGGAACTTGCCTTTAAGATAGTTTGAAAGCGCGTTTTTGGCGGATTCCTTGTCTATCTTGAAGGGAATTATCATATCGGGTCTGAGACCGCCCTCAAACTGTCCCGTCATAACTATGGGGTTGTCGCAGTAGGGACAAGCCGAGGCAGCCGTGGTTTGATCGGTAACGATCTGACCGCCGCAGCTTTTGCAGGTGTAGACGTTCATTCCCGTGGTCTCCGACGCGCCCCATTGGGAGTCGGGGCAGTCCCAGTCAAGACTGTCTCCCGCGTTTTGGGAAGCCTCGGTAAATTCTTTCAGAGCCTCTATTTCAAATTCGGTGTCGCAGTAGGGACATTTCATTTTCTGAGAATTGCTGTTAAATTCAATTGCGCCGCCGCAGCACGGGCATTTGTACTCAACCAGAGCAGACATAAATATCCACCTTTCGGAAAAACAGTTAGCAGAGGTTAGAAAATCGTACGGCTTTTCCGTTTGGTTTTCTAACCTCTTGCTTACGAAATCTGATCTTTATTTAATATCGTTTTCGTCGAACTTGTCACCGCATTCGGGACAGAATTTCGGCGGATTTCTCGGGTCCTCGGGTTCCCAGCCGCACTTATCGCAGCGGTAAAGGGGCTCTCCCGCAGGCTTTGGTTTTCCGCACTCAGCACAGAATTTTCCCCTGTTAACCGAGCCTCAGGAGCAGGTAAATCCGTCGGCAGGCTTGGGATTTCCGCATTCGGAGCAGAACTTCGCCGTGTTCACCGTGCCGCAGGAGCAAGTCCAGCTGTTGGCAGGAGCGGCTTGCGTGGGCTGCTGAGCCTGTGCTGTCTGTGCCGCCTGCTGTTGCTGAGCCGCCATTCCGAAAAGAGCCTGAGCGTTCATTCCGCCAGCCTGCTGAGCCATACCCATGCCCATAAAGCCTGTCATAGCTCCCGAGCTGTTTGAAGCAGCGGCTTTCATAGCGTCTCCCTGTGCGCCGACCAGAGTAGCCGCCGCCATTGATGGATCGCGCATTACCGCAGTGCGCTGAAGCTCCTTTATCATTTTTTCGTCCTCGGGGGAGCAGGTAACGGAGTTCACGCCGAATGAAGCTATCTTGATGCCGCGGAGCTCCGTCCACTTCTTGGAAAGCACCTCGTTGAGAGCGTCGGCGATCTCCATAGTGTGACCGGGCAGCGCGCTGTAGCGGATACCCATATCGGAAATCTTCGCAAACGCAGGCTGGAGCGCAGTCATCAGCTCGGTTTTTAGAGTGCTGTCTATTTCGCTTCTGCGGTATACGTCGTGAATGTTTCCGCACACGTTCGTATAGAACAGGAGCGGGTCAACGATACGGTAGGAGTACTCGCCGTTGCAGCGGATAGAAACGTCGATATCGAGACCGATATTTCTGTCAACCACTCTGAACGGAACGGGAGTGGGAGTACCGTATTTGTTGCCTAAAATTTCCTTGGTGTTGAAGTAATAAACGCGTGTGTCGGTAGAAGCCTGTCCGCCGTGAGCAAAACGGTTTGCAATGCTGCTGAATGTTTCCTTGATGCCTGCACCCAGACTTCCCGCAAAAATAGAGGGTTCGCCCGAAATGTTAAAGGTGTACTCGCCGGGTTCTGCGCATACGTCGAGTATTTTGCCCTGCTCAACGATTATCATGCACTGACCATCGGCAACAGCGATACCCGAACCCTGGGTGATAACGTTGTCGTCCCCCTTGGTGTTTGAGGATTTGCCGCTTACTTTTTTTCTGCCCTTGCAGACGAGAATGTCGGTACTCATAGCTTCGCAGTAAAAGAATTCTTTCCACTGGTCTGCAAGCGCGCCGCCTACAGAACCGATTGCAGCTTTAATAAGACCCATATGTAACAGCTTCCTTTCATAAGTTGGATTTAGACATAATTATGAATATATTATACAATATTTTGATACAGATTTCAATAGTTTTGGGTAAAAAAGCAAAATTGGTGCAGTAAATTTTGATTTTACGCACTAACTGTCGTAGTACTTCGGCGGCGAAGCCGCCGACTAAAGCTGGTCGAGCTGAGCCCAGCTCGCAGA
>CAMWVO010000294.1 GCA_947177695.1 uncultured Clostridia bacterium | reverse complement strand
GACAAGCACCCTGTCCTTTTCATCACCGAAATCGGAGGACTTGAACCACAGCGCGCCCTCCTGCTCGTAAGTGTGACCGCTCTTTTTCAGAAGCTCAATGACTTCCTTTACCGCGCCGCTGTTGTGGAGGGAGCTTTCCCTGAACCAGGTGTCGTATTCAATGCGGTACTTGCGGAGGTCGTCCTCCAGCTTTTGTATATTTTTAGGCAGAGCAAAGGCGACCAGCGCTTCCCTGCGCTCCTCCTCGGACTTGTCCATAAAGCCCGCAACCTTTTCGTCGTAAAAATTCTTTGCATGGACGATTATATCCGCGCCCAGGTAAACGTCCTCGGGCATGGGGAAGGTTTCCGTATCGTTATAGACAGCCTGACTAAGCTCTTCGCAGTCGGCATATTTTTCCATCATTGCCTGTCCCGCTTCGGAGCAAAGCTGACAGTACCGCAGATCAAGGGATTTGCCGAACTTCTCGATCTGGTTTCCCGCGTCGTTTACGTAGAACTCCCGCTCCACTCTGTAGCCTGCCCAGTCAAGCACCGAGCAAAGTCCGTCTCCGATAGCTCCACCGCGGGCGTTGCCGATATGCATGGGACCTGTGGGGTTTGCGGATACAAATTCCACAAGAATGCTTTTTCCCGCGCCGCTGTCGGTTTTGCCGTAATTTCCCTTTTCAGCGAGTACAGAGGTCACAACGCCTGAAAACCAGTTCCTTGACAGGAAAAAGTTAATGAAGCCGGGACCCGCTATTTCCACACGCTCAAAGGACGTTCCCTCCAGAATGACCGCTTCGCAGATAAGCTCGGCGATCTTTCTCGG
Source organism: uncultured Clostridia bacterium (assembly GCA_947177695.1). GTDB lineage: Bacteria > Bacillota > Clostridia > Oscillospirales > Ruminococcaceae > RGIG8773. Next base: position 2,858 of record CAMWVO010000294.1, on the reverse strand, counting down.
CGCGGATTTAAGCGGCTTTGCGCAGGCAAGTGCAATATTGGACGCGAAGTCTCCGTGGGACTTATCCTGCGGTATCTCAACGTTAAATGAGGGCAAAGGCACAGCCTCTATCTTTCCCTCGGAAACAAGCCGTCCCAGAGCGGACATCAGTATCTCCCGAAGCTCATTTGAAGCGGATTTTATCGGATTTGTCATTTTTATCTTCCTTTCAGTTGCAAATTAAAAAATCAGTTTATCTTAATGTATATCTCGTTGTCGGACACAAAACTGGAATTGATGTCCACCGTATATTTAAGGTAGAGATCGCCGCCGTTCTCGCCGATGTTGTTGTCAATGCAGTGGGTAAATATACCCATTGTAAAGTCGCCGTAGGGCGTGCCGTAGTGACAGTGGTGCTTCTTGTCCTTTTCGAGAATAAGGTCGGAGGAAGCCGTGCCCGTGCGGTTCAGGTTCACAAGGCTGTTTCCGTGCAGGATAAGCCTTGTGGTAGAGCCGCCGAAGCCCGTTACCTCCGATTCCTCATATTTAAGCTCGAAGCCGCCGTTTTTAAGGCTTCGCAGCGTGCCTGCCGTGGTAAGCTCTGTTTTGGAGCTGTCGTCGTCCACGGTGTTGATGCTTGTAAGATTTATCAAAACATTCTTTTCCATTTTATTCCTCACCGGTATTGATTTGCGGCGGAGATAAGCTCGTCGATCCCCACCTTATAGACGTCGCCGTTAAGCGAGCTGCCGAGAAAAGCGCGGGCGTTTTCCTCGAAAAGCTCAATGCTGTCGGAGGTGTAGTATGTGTTTGTACCGTTTTCCTCGCGGTCTGAAAGCATTTCCTTGCTCATCAGCATTTTATAGGCGTACTTAGCCGCTTCCTCGCCAGAAGAAACAAGCGTTACCAAGTCACCCATAAAGTCGGAAATAACGTCCTTTATTATGGGATAATGGGTACAGCCTAAAATAAGCGTGTCAACGCCCTCTTTCTTTATGGGGGCAAGATACTGCTCGGTCACAAGCTGCGCAACCTTATTGTCCCTTGCCGTAAAGCCGTTTTCCACAAGGGGCACGAACAGCGGACAGGCTGCTCCTATAACCGAAACGTCGGGACGTATCCCTCTTATAGCTTTTCCGTAAGAGCCCGATTTAATCGTGGCTTCCGTACCAATTACACCGACTTTTCCGTTTCGGGTCAGTCCGCACGCCGCCTGAGCCGCGGGAAGAAGCACTCCCGTGAAAGGAACGTCGCCGTCCGACGTTTTTCCGCTTCCCAAAACCGAAGATACCGTTCCGCAGGCGGCAATTATCATCTTGACGTTTTTGCTTTTCACAAAAGAGATGTCCTGATGTGCGTACTCCAGAATAGTCTCGCGGCTTCGCGTTCCGTAAGGAAGCCTTGCGGTATCGCCGAAATATATCACGTTTTCGCCCGGGATAAGCTTGTTAAGCTCTTTCAGACAGGTCAGTCCTCCCAGACCCGAATCGAATACGCCGATCGCGTTATTGTTCATAATTATCTCCTCTCTGCGAAGTTTTGTGGCTTTAAAACAAACGAGTTCGTTTGCAGCAAAATTCCGAATGTCAATCAGAAAAACAAAACTTGCAGTTTAAAAATCGAAGATTTTCAAACTTGCCTCCAATATGTATATTATCCCTCAATTGCAAGAGAAATAAGCTTATCAACAAGCTCCGACTGGGAAATTCCCATATTTTCCATAAGCTTGGGGTACATACTTATCTGCGTGAAACCGGGCATTGTATTCAGCTCGTTAAGTATTACCGTGCCGTCCTCTTTCAGGAAAAAGTCCACGCGGGCAAGTCCCGAGCAGCCCATAAGCTTAAAGGCTCTGACGGCAGTCTCCCGTATTTCCTTTGAGGCAGCTTCGGGGATATCAGCGGGAATTGAAAGTCCCGACGTACCCAGAATGTACTTTGCTTCGTAATCGTAAAACTCATTGCAGGAATTGATCTCTCCCACTGCAGAAGCGAACGGGTTATCCTTGCCGAAAACGGCGCATTCAACTTCCCTGCCCTTTACGAATTCCTCTATGATGACCTTTCTGTCGTGGCTGAACGCAAGCTTTACCGCGTTTTTCAGTTCCTCAAAGGAGCTTGCCTTGTTCACGCCCACCGACGAGCCGCTGTTTGCGGGCTTTACGAAAAGCGGGTATTCAAGCTCCGCCGCGGTATTTTCGCACACCTCGTCCAGTCTGCCAAGCTCCGAAACGGTAACGCTTTTCCATTTTGCCATATGGATACCGTCAGACTCCAGTATCTTGTGGGCGACGGTTTTGTCCATGCAGTTTGCCGAGGAAATTATATCGCAGCCCACGTAAGGTATTCCCGAAAGCTTTAAAAGTCCCTGAACTGCGCCGTCCTCGCCGTTCTGACCGTGCAGAGCGGGAAAGACCGCGTCTATCCTTTTGACCGTATAGGCACCGTCCGAGACCTTCATTATACCTTTATAGACGGGATCGGGAAGTATGACCGCGGGAACGCAGTCCGGGTGGGATTCCCACTGTCCCGACTTAATAAGGCTCACGTCTCCCGGATAGAAAAGCCATCTGCCTTTTTTGGTAATGCCTATGGGAATGACCTCGTACTTATCCCTTGGTATCGCCGAAATAATATTCGATGCCGAGATCAATGATATTTCATGTTCGTTTGACACGCCGCCGAACAGGACGGCTACTTTGATTTTTGACATAAGCTTCTCCTTTTGTCTAAGCCGACAATAAATAACTATACATATTAAATTATACCACACTTTTTCCCAAACTTCAACAGTTCCGGAAATATTTTTTCGGTACGGGAGGAAAATTTTTCCCGTACCGAAAAAAAGGCTGAGCCTTTACCCATGCCGCCATCTATGGC
>CAMWVO010000293.1 GCA_947177695.1 uncultured Clostridia bacterium | reverse complement strand
CAATGGAATTTTATCTTATAAACAAGAAGCCCGGGGAATACTCGAGATCGGGCGGTGTTTCCGGCGACGGCGAGGGCAAGATAACGGAAATTCTGGAGGCGCTAAAGAATGGGTAAGATCGAATTTACCGCAAAGCAGAATGAATTTATACGGCTTTTAAAACAAAATAAGCTGAAACGAATAAATCTGCTGCAAGGCAGCGTTTCCGCCGGAAAGACTTGGATATCGCTGATAGCATGGGCGCTTTGGGTAGCAACGCGCCCGAAAGATCATTTATATATGATGTGCGGAAAATCCTTACAAACGCTGAAGCGCAACTGCTTATTGCCATTACAGGATCTGATCGGGAAAAAGAATTTTACATTTTCCGTTTCCACAAAGGAAGGTAAATTGTTCGGCAGAAAAATAATGTTCGAGGGTGCGAACGATCAGCGCAGCGAATCGAAGATCCGAGGTATTACACTAGGCGGCGCTTACTGCGACGAGCTGACACTGTTTCCGAAAGATTATTTCGTTATGCTGCTTTCAAGACTTCGTGTTCCCGGAGCGAAGCTGATAGCAACAACAAACCCCGATGTTCCTACCCATTGGCTGAAAACCGAATATATCAATAACGGAGATTTATCGGACGATATGCTGAATATTTTTTTCCATATCGACGACAACACGACATTGCCCGCGGAATACATCGAGAACTTGAAAAAAGAATACACGGGCGTTTATTATGACCGCTTTATCTGCGGCGATTGGGTAGTCGCGAACGGCGCGATCTACAAGGTTTTCTCGGACAGTCCGTCGGCGTATAATGCCGCCGATCTGCCGCATTTCGATTATATCAATATCGGCTTGGACTTCGGCGGGAACGGTTCACAACACGCGCTTTGCGCATCCGGGATAACTCCCGATATGCGACAGCTTTACGCGCTGAAAACGGAGCGCATTCCCGCCGCGGATATGACACCGCAGGCGCTGTATAAACGCGTTTACGATTTCTGCGAGGACATTCTGAAACGTTACGGGAAGATCTCCGCAGTCTATGCCGACAGCGCCGAGCAGACGCTTATCGCGGGTTTGCGTGATGTGCTTCGTCCGCTCGGAATAGTAGTCAAGAACTCACGCAAGCGCGAGATAAACGACCGTATACGCGCAACTACAATGCTGATGGCGGGCGGACGGTTCAAGCTGGTCGCAGCGGAATGCAATTCTCTTGTGAACGCATTCAAGGGTGCGGTCTGGAATGATAAGATAATCGGCAAGGAAGAGCGTCTCGACGACGGAACGTCGGATATTGATACTCTGGACGCGTTCGAGTATAGCTTTGAGCGGTATATCCCGCAGCTCATTAAAAATTAGCAGCGTCAAAAGTCGGGAGCGAGCAGTGCGACCGAAGCGCAGCGGAGGGAGTGCTGCTCGGCTAAGCGAACGGAGTGAGCGACCCGAGCTTTTGACTTTGAGATAAGAGGCGAAAAATGAACGTTTTAAAAACATTAAAAAGCTTTGTAAAGAGCTTTAAAAAGGGCGGTGAGAATATGGACGACATTGCGGATCTATCCAAGATCGAAAGCGCAAGCAGCCCGTTAATGCGCGAGAAAACGCGCGAGTGGTGGAGCATTTTTCAAGGAAATTTGCCGCAGTCTGTGACACATAAAAATTTCCGTCCGCTGCCGACCGCTTATGTTTCCACCGCGTATCTGGCACAGCTTGTTACGGGCGAGATCAAATACGAGCTCGCCGATGAGCGCCTTAATTCATTCGCGCAAAAGAACCTCCTGCCGCGGCTGGACAGGATCGTGCAGCTTACGCTTGTCGGCGGCTACACGGTCATAAAGCCGTACATAACGCGCTCCGGCGAGATGTTCTTTGACGTTGGCACTTCACGGGATTTTCTGCCCATAGCATTTGATGAAAACGGACACGTCACCGAGGGTATATTCTTCGAGCGTATCCGCTATAAGGGCAAAATATACGAGCGCCGCGAACACCACCGCTTTGACGGCGAGGCGCACTATGTACATAATTCGGCGTATCTGTACGGCACAAAACAGCGCGTGGAGCTGACGGATATCCCGCGCTGGGAAATGCTTTTACCCGAAGGCGCGATTCCATCGGATATCCCGATGATCGCAACATTTCGCACGCCGTACGCAAACAACATTGATCTTGACAGCGAGCTTCCTATTTCGCTGTTTGCGAATTCCGTGGGCACTCTTCACGAAATTGACGCGGCGCACTCGGAATATATTGCCGAGTTCAGAAAAATGCGTGCAAAAGTGTTTGCAGACGAGACGGTGCTTCGCGGTAAAGACGGTATTACCGACGATTATTTCGTCAAGATCGACGGCGACGGCACCTCGGCGGTCGAGCAGCAGATAATGACCTACGCGCCGCAGATCCGCGAGGAGGCTCACAAGGCGGCGATAAACAACGAGCTGCGGCTGTATGAGGTACAGATCGGCGTGTCGTGCGGAACGTTCACATTTGATTCGCAAAAGGGCTTAGTGACCGCGACGCAGGTGCTTTCCGAGGACAGGACGACCTACAACACCGTCGCGCAGCTCCAACGGCAGCTCCGCCCCGTGCTGAAGGCGGTCGCGGAGATCACCGCAAATCTTGCGCGGTTCTACGGCTTTGATGTTGTTGACGGAGAGCCGGCTATCGAGTTCGGGGACAGCGTTTTCGAGGACACGGGCACGGAGTTTTCGCGGCGCTTCCAAATGGTTCAAGCGGGACTTCTCAAACCCGAGGAGTTCAATGCTTGGTACTTTGGAGTTCCGCTTGAAAAGGCTCGTGAAATGCTCCCGGAAATGACAACACTTTTCGGCGGTGATGAATAATGCTCACGCCTAAACAGCTTCAAAATATGCCGAAGCCGCTCACGGATATTTATTCGGAGTTGTCGGATTTCGTTTTGCAGGATATCGCGATGAGGATAGCGGGAGCGGCGAAGATCACCGACACGGCGGAGTATCAGATGTACCGTGCGCGTGCGCTAGGAATGTCCACGGACGCGATCAAGAAAGAGATCGCGCGGATAAACGGCGTTGCGGAAGCTAAGATCGAAGAGCTTATCCGCGAGGCTGCCGAACGCTCGGACGAGTTCGACCGCAAAATGCTTGGCGTGAGCGGCGGCGTTCCGCTTGCCGATAATACGCAGCTTCAAAAGCTCATGGCGGCGCAGATCGAGCAGACGCGCGGACTGTGTACCAATCTCACGGGAACGCTCGGATTCGCGCAGCGCACCGCCGACGGGCGAATGGTCTACGGCAGCGCGACCGATTTTCTCCGCAAACAAATGGATATGGCACAGATGAAGGTCATGACGGGCGTTTGCGACTATAACACCGCCGTGCGGCAGGCGTGTTTTGCGCTTGCCGACAGCGGTCTGCGGACGGTATACTACGCGAGCGGACATTCCGATCGCATTGAAGTCGCGGTTCGCCGCGCGTTAATGACAAGTGTTTCACAATTGACACAGAAGATATCCGAGCAGAACGCCGCCGAATTCGGCGCGGACGGCTGGGAGATCTCGGCGCACGTCGGGGCGCGTCCGTCACACGCAGTTTATCAGGGGCGGCAATATTCGAATTCGCAGTATGAAACGATAGTGCTGCCGCTTATCACCGACTATAACTGCCGTCACTCGGCTTATCCGATAATTATGGGCGTTACCAAGC
>CAMWVO010000292.1 GCA_947177695.1 uncultured Clostridia bacterium | reverse complement strand
GAGATCACGGTCGCTTATCTGGGCGGTTCTATCACAGAGGGCGTGGGAGGTACTCCCGACACCTGTTATGCGAAGCTGTCCTATAACTATATTGCCGAGAACTACGGCAAGGGCGATAACGTGAAGTATGTAAACGCGGGCGTAAGCGGCACTCCCTCAATACTGGGAAATCTCCGCGTGAAAAAGGACATACTTGACAAAAACGCCGATATCGTCTTTGTGGAGTTTGCCGTAAACGACGGCATGGAACAGCTCTATAAGGATTCCTACGAGTCCCTTATCCGCACCATTCTGAAACAGGAAAACGAGCCTGCGGTTATACTTTTGTTCACGGTTACAAAAACGGGTCACACCTGTCAGCCCCATATGTCCGAGATAGGCGAGTATTACGGTCTGCCCATGATAAGCGTTCCCGACGCGATACAGCCCGAAATTGAAGCGGGAACCATGACTTGGGCGGACTATTCCGGCGACGAGGCTCACCCCAACGCGGAGGGGCACCAGCTTGTTGCGGAATTTATTGAGTTTTATTTTGAGACGCTCAAATCAAGGAGCGCGGTGGACAAGCCTGTGGATATCCCCGTTGTGCCTAAGTTCGGCAATCCCTACGAGGACGCTTTCCTTGCGGAGATAGACTATGACAATTCCAATCCCGATTTGCAGATCGGCGAAACGGGAAGTTTTTCCGCCGAGGCAAGACGAATTGCGGACTTTACCAAGGGCGCATGGGTCTACAGCGGAGAGGGTACCGAGCCGCTGAAAATGGCCGTCAAGGGCAACAGCCTGTTCCTTGTCTGCAAGAGGAACAACAGCGATACCATGGGAAAATTCGACGTGATGGTAAACGGAAACAAGGCTGCCACAATAGATACCAAGCAAAGCGACGGCTGGGGAGACCCCTACGCGTTCCAGGTAATAAAGTGGCAGGGCATAAAGGACATGGAGATCGAGATAATCCCCACAGAGGACAGCGCGGGCAAGACAATCGAAATATTCGGCATAGCCTGCACGCAGAATGAAAGCTTTATGTAAGTCCAAAAATATACGTTTAAAATTGTAAAAATTTTTAAAACCTATTGCAAAAATCTTATACAAATGTTACAATAATAGCATGAATTGCTATGCCTTTGATGCACCTTTGACAAAGGCTTTTTATGAAGGAGTGTATTTGAATGAATTACGGACATTTCGACCTTGAAAACAAGGAGTATGTTATCACCAAGCCCGACACCCCCGCCCCTTGGGCGAACTATCTGGGCGACCCCGAATACGGCGCTATGATCTCAAACAACGCTGAGGGCTACAGCTTCGTTAAGTCGGGAGCAAACGGACGTCTCCTGCGCTACCGCTTCAATACCAATATGGCTCTGCCCGGAAGATTTATCTATATCCGCGACAACGATACGGCGGATTACTGGTCCGCTTCATGGCAGCCCGTGGGCAAGCCGCTGGACAAGTATAAGAGCGAATGCCGCCACGGTACGGCTTACACCGTTATCTCCGCAGAGTATGCGGACGTTAAGTCCCAGGTTACATATTACGTTCCCAAGGGCAAGACATACGAGGTGTGGAGAGCTATCATCACCAACCTTTCCGACAAGGAGAGAAAGCTTTCCGTTTACGGCTTCTGTGAATTTACCAACGATAACAACTACGAGCAGGATCAGGTAAATCTTCAGTACACTCAGTTCATTACAAGGACAACCTTCGAGGAAAACAAAATACTCCAGCACATCAACGAGAACAGCGGCAAGCAGGCTGACGGCTCCAACCACAGAGAACGCTTCTTCGGAATGGTGGGCGCGGACGTCTGCGGCTACAACGGCGACCTGAACCACTTTATCGGCTCCTACCGCACAATGGCTAACCCTATCGCCGTTGAAAGCGGACGCTGCGACAATGTGCTCAACTACAACGCTAACGCCTGCGGCGCGCTCCAGAGCGCGGTAACTCTCGGCGCGGGCGGAACTATCGAGCTTATCTATATCGTTGGTCAGCGCAATAACGCCGAGGCTACGGCTATCCTTAACGCCTACAAGGAACCCGGCAAGGTTGACGCGGAGATCAAGGAGCTTAAAAACTTCTGGCACGGCAAGCTGAACAATTTCAAGATCGACACTCCCAGCCCCGAGTTCAACAACATGATAAACGTATGGAACGCTTATCAGTGCTTCATTACATTTATCTGGTCGAGAGCCGCTTCCTTTATCTACTGCGGTCTGAGAAACGGCTACGGCTACCGCGATACCGTTCAGGATATTCAGGGTATCATTCACCTTGACCCCGAAATGGCTGCGGACAAGATCCGCTTCATGCTGTCGGCTCAGGTTGACAACGGAGCAGGTCTGCCCCTTGTTAAGTTCAACCACAACGCGGGTCACGAGACCTGTCCCGACGAGAACGACGAGAACTCCGTTTACGCAAAGGAGACGGGTCACCCCTCCTACCGTGCGGACGACGCTCTCTGGCTGTTCCCCACTATCTCCAAGTACATCGGTGAAAGCGGAAACAAGGCGTTCCTGGACGAGGTTATCCTGTACTCCAATGGCGGTGAGGATACTGTCTATAATCACCTTAAAAAGGCTATTGATTTCTCCATGAACCACCTGGGCGACCACGATATGCCCGCAGGTCTCCATGCGGACTGGAACGACTGTCTGCGTATGGGCAAGAAGGGCGAGTCCACATTTGTGGCGTTCCAGCTCTACTATGCAATGACCGTTCTCAAGGGCTACGCTCAGGAAAAGAACGATACCGACTATATCAAGTACCTTGACGACGTACAGGGCAAGCTGGGCGCTTCCCTTGCAAAGTGCTGGGACGACGACAGATTTATCCGCGGTATCCGCGAGGACGGCGTTATCGTCGGCGCAAAGAAAGACCCCGAAGCAAACATGTGGCTCAATCCTCAGAGCTGGAGCGTAATTTCCGGCTTCGCTACAAAGGAGCAGGGCGACAAGGCTATGGAGTCCGTTCACGAAATACTGAACACACCTTACGGCGTAAAGCTGCTTGAACCTCCTTACGTTAAGGATTATTTCGACGGCGCGCTTATGCACATCTTCAACCCCGACACAAAGGAAAACGGCGGTATCTTCTCTCAGTCACAGGGCTGGGCGATACTGGCGGAATCCATTCTCGGTCACGGCAACAGAGCGTTCGAGTACTTTATGGAAAGCTCCCCTGCCGCTATGAACGACAAGGCGGAGATACGCGTTATCGAGCCTTACGCTCACGGACAGTTTACCGAGTCTACACGTTCGCCTTTCTAGGGACGTTCTCACGTTCACTGGCTGACAGGTACGGCTTCCACGGTTATGGTTGGCTGTGTTGAGGGTATTCTGGGTATGCGTCCCAATGCAGACGGTCTTGTAGTCGCTCCCGCTGTTCCCTCCGATTGGAATAGCTACACAGTCGAGAAAACGTTCAGAGGCAAGAAGCTGAACATGACCTTCAACAATCCCAATCACGCGGAAAGCGGGGTTTCCTCAATCGTCCTCAACGGCGAGAAGCTTGACGGAAACTTTATTCCTGCGGATAAGCTGAAAGAGGAGAATGAGGTTACTGTAACCTTGGGATAATTCGGTTTATAAACAATTATGCAGCGCGGCGGTCATGGCTGCGCTGCATATTTAATGAAAGGAAGACAGAAAGACGCGTTATGGACGCGGTATACGGC
>CAMWVO010000291.1 GCA_947177695.1 uncultured Clostridia bacterium | reverse complement strand
CGAGGAAATTGATTAAAAAGAAAACAGATAGGAGCATTTAAGCTTTCTATCTGTTCTTATACGGCTGATACATCAAAGCGGTGTGTCAGCCTTGCTTTATTATATTTTCTGTTCAAGTCTGTCAAGGCTCTTTAGCATATTCACTTGTATCATATGGCTATATATTTATGTCGATTACGATAATTACTCATCCTATTTTTTCAACTGCATTATAAATATCCATATTCAAGCATATAGACTGATTACCTATTTCCTCTGGACAAAAAGCTTCTCCTTTATTAATGCAGGCGTAAACCGCATTTGTATTTTTTGCAGTCATTTTCCAGAACGGAAATTTTATAATAACAGGTGTGTTATACCCGACGCCGAGTTCCAAAAACAATATATTTGTATTTCCTCGTGTCCGTATAAAATTGTTATACCGTTCGTTTGCATTGAGCCAGCCCTCGTCCTCAACAAATTTATTGTCCGCCCGTAAATTCATTGTAAGCGGCTTTCCGCAGTGCGGGCATTTCGGCAATAATTCGGACGGTATCTTCATATTGTTTTGTCGTTCAAACATTTGCTTAATACTTTCTTCATTATCAAACGTTTCATTACAGCAAGGCTCGGAGCATTGAAACAAACCGTAATCGCCCTGCGTGTAGAAAAGCCTTTTTTTGTCAAATCCCGCTTTCTGAAACTGGTGGTCAACATTTGTTGTTAGCACAAAATAATCTTTGTCTTTCACAAGTTCAAAAAGCTTTTTGTATAAGTCATTAGGGGCGTCAGTATAACGGTTGCAGTAAATGTACCTCGACCAGTATGCCCAATGTTCCTCTGGCGTTTCAAAGAGGAAAAAACCACCCGAATACATATCCTTAAAACCGTATTTTTTTATAAAGTCAGAAAAATATTTTTCAAATCGTTCTCCCGTATAGGTAAATCCCGCAGCGGTTGAAAGTCCTGCTCCTGCCCCGATTATAACAGTATCGGTATTGTCAAGGCATTTTCTAAGCTGCATTATTTCTGATGAACGGTGTGTTTTGGATTTTGTAGTAATTGTATTGATTGAAAGCATTGAATATCACCTCAATAATGTTCAAAAAAACTTTTTATTTTCTGTTTATGACTGCTTCTACGGGGCATACCTCGTAACACGCACCGCAATGCAAACAATGCTCCTGCTGAATTGCAAAGGGTTTTCCCGAAACTATGCAGCTTTGCGGACAGCTTTTTGCACATTTTCCGCAGCTAATACATTTTTCGGAAATTATGTAACCCTTAGGTTTGATATTGCCGTTTCCGATAGTGTAGCTTTCCCTGAAAATCGGCTTTACGCCAAGATTAAAATATTCAATTTCGGAGTCCTTGATTTCAAAGATAATGCCGATATTTCTCGTGTCGTCGGGGTAAACATTTGCCAAGTAAGGCTGTTCGTCAAAAATTTTATCAATGTAATATTTCTGCATATTGTCAGCGACTGGCTTTGCAATTGCCGACAAACGTATCATCTCGTTAAATTTAGTATGCCCCAGTATCTGCACTCTTCCGTCGGAAAGAAGTTCATTGCAAAAGTTTTTCCCCCTTGCCGTAAAAAAATACATTCCGTCATTTTCATAATGAATTGCGCTTATATTCCGTATCTGCGGATTTCCGTCCTTGTCAACTGTGGCAAATGCCAGGGTTCCTACATATTCAAGTTTTTTCAAGCAAGTCTGTGCGTCCATAAAAAACACTCCTATTCAATAATTTTTATACGGTTTTCTTTTCGCGGTTTGAAGCTTGGCTGCTCGCCGTCAATATATCCGAGAATTACAAAGCATACAGCGGAATAATTTTCAGGGATTTCCCATTCTCGGAGTAATGCCTGTCCCTCGTCACTTGCAAAGGTTTCCTCGCCCCTTGATATTATGCAGGAGGAAATCCCAAGCTCCGCCGCTTGCAAAACCATATTTTCAGCGCAACAGAAAGCGTCCGCAGTACGGAACATAAAATTATTCTGCCCGAAAATCGCAACTACGCAAGGCGCGCCGTAAAATCCGTTTTTGATAGTCGGGTCGTCAATAGTGCTTGGCTGTTCCTTTGAAACGTAACTGCCCGCCAGCTTGGAGCGATCAAATTTTGCAAGGTTCATAATTCCTATGCGGGTCGTAAGCTCTTTATTCCGAATGCCGATCATTACAGTGCGCTGACCGCCGCCTGCATTGGGAGCGTAATTTCCCGCTTCAAGAATTTTTTCAAGAGCCTCACGGCTTATCTGCTCGTCGGTATATTTTCGTATCGAATGGCGGGATTTTATAATATCCATTAACATTTTTCTGCACTCCTTAACTTTGAATTTCTTTCCAGCATTGTGGGTCGGCAGCGTACATATTTCCCGTATAGCCGAATGTTACAGCGGGACAGCCGCGGCAATATCCTCGGAGTTCGCATTTTGAGCATTTTTCAAATTTATCAAACCGTCTGTATTCATCAAGACTTGCGCCGTTGAATAATTCAAGCATTGACGTTTCAAAAACATTTCCTATTTTGCTTTCCATTCTTCGGCAGGCGTAAACGTCGCCTGTTGGGAGAATAGTCATATGACCGATACCGCAGTGGCAGCCGTCATAAATCATATCGGGATTATGGTTTTCAGGAATTTTAAACAGCCCTTTTTCGTATAAAAGCAAAGTCCATAAATGGTCTTTTAATTGGAAAGTGGTTTTACAGCCGTTTCCTTTATGTTCCACAAATTTATCGTGACACATTTCAAGAAAAGCTTTGTATTCAAGGGGCGGTATGTGGTATTCCTCCGACTTCTGACCGCTTGTGGGACAGTATCTTCCAAAGGCGAAAACGTCCACATTTTTTTCGGCAGCAAGGTCTATTATCTGCGGGAAATCCTTTATATTCGCAGATGAAACGGTGGACATTACAGCGCAGTACATTCCCGACTTTTTTATGCAGTCTATTTTTTCAATAGTAGTGTCGAACGAACCTGGCTTGCGGAAACTGTCGTGAACTTCCCTCATACCGTCAACAGAAAGCTGATATTTGCGGCAGCCGTGTTCATAAAGCCTTTTGCATACCTCGTCATTCAAATGAAAGGGATTTCCGAGAATACCGAATGTTATTTTCTTTTCTTTCAGCAGTTCCGCAAGCCTCCAAAAATCCTTGTGCAGAATGGGGTCGCCGCCTGTTATGTAAAAATAAGGCGTTCTGCCAAGAATTTCGCACATCTGAACGCAGCTTTCTATGACCTGTTCCATTTTGTCAAAGGACATTTCGTTCAGGGCTTTGCAGTTGTCCTCCGCAAAAATGTAGCAATGCTTGCAGCGTTGGTCGCAGACGTCCGTGATGTGCCATTGAAAAGCGAAATACGGTTTCATGAAAATTCCTCCGTTTTATAGTAAAACGCATAATAAAATGCGCCTGTATGATCATTTGCCCTGCCCGATCATATCGGACAGAGCGTTTGGTTTTGCTGATGATAATTACTTCTTGTCGGGGTCGGCTGCGCCGCAAGCAGAACCGCAGGCGGAAGCAGGCTCATCTGTAGGGTCTGCCGCACCGCAGGCTGAACCACACGCAGAAGCGGGTTTATCCTCTTTGGGGTCTGCTGCTCCGCAAGCGCTTCCCGAAAAAGCTGCTACGTTTTTCAATGTTTCGCTCATAGTTAAGTCCTCCTTTAAAATTATGTGTTTCAGGCTTTCCCTGTAATTT
>CAMWVO010000290.1 GCA_947177695.1 uncultured Clostridia bacterium | reverse complement strand
CACGCGTAAGATCGTCGGCAGCGTCAGATGTTTATTAGAGACTGATTTCCCACAGTAAAACAAAAGCTTTTTTCGGCAGCTTATGTATGAAAACGGCGCGTATCAATGTGATAACCAATATCATTGCCACACCCGAAACGCTCATCTCAAGTATTGTCATCAAAATCACCGACAATTTTTTTCAGCTTTTTTATTTGTTCTGGCGTGAGATTTTTTCGTCCTACAAGCGCGGCAATAAGTTTATCTGCCGAACCGTCAAACAGCTTGTCGAGCAACTCGTTGGTTTCGGTTTCCTGCACGACCTCGCGGGAAACAAGAGCATGACACATAAAATTAGGCTCGGAACGTTCGATCGCGCCCTTGTTTATGCAGCGCTTGATCAGTGTGTAAGTCGTGTTCATATTCCACCCTATGCGCTCGGCGAGGACATTTGAAATATGTTTTGCCGTGCAGTCGCCCTCATGCCACAGCACATTCATAACTTTCAGTTCCGCGACTTGCAGCTTGATTATTTTTTGTTCACTCATTTTATGTGACCTCCACCTCTCACTACACTTGTCTTTTGTATATATTATCACATTATGCCGAAAAAGTCAATACACTACAATTGTATTCTGCAAAAAAAGTTTCACAAAAATACAACTGTAGTTTTGGCAATTGTGACGATGATTATTGAGGCAATAATATTTTTATATTGCTGTGCTTGGTATTCAAGTGGACGGACGCAAGGATATATTAGATGTTTGGATAAGCGAAAACGAGAATGCAAATGGATTAGTTGATGTTATATAGGCAACAATACTGTTGTCGCACAAGTCCCGAATGATCGAAAGGTACAAGAAGCTATGTGCCGTTTTGATATATAAGATGTACCTTATTTATCTTTTTTGTGATCCAATGCTAATGTAGCTTTCAACTTGGCACGGAACCCCCGACCCTCTGGTTCGTAGCTACGGATAATTCTTTTAATAGCTTTTCATGTCGTTTAATATTTCGCTGTACAATACCGTTTAACGGCGATGTTCATTTAATGTTGTTTTGTGACATTTTGTGCGCTGCCGTATCTTCGGCGCACAAATGGCGCACAAAATCTCACTGTGATTTCAACCATTGTGAGCACGAGGTACGCCCTCCGCAGGAGCGCAAAGTCTTTTGATACGAAACGAGGAACAAGTGAAGCGTCAAAAGTAACTTTGCGTTGGTGTCGGCATGACTAGCTGCTCGATCTGCTGTGATTGATAGGGAACGTTCAGCAAGCCATAGAAAGAACCGTATTCTTTCCGAAAACCATACGAAAATCGCCTATAAGCTGTCTTTTTCTTTCGGCACGGGAATTTTCCCTCTCCGCATACAAGTCCCTTATACGCGAAACACGAGCAGCTTAACCTGATATACAGAAAAAGCGCGGTTTCCCGCGCTTCTCGAAATTATTTACTTTGCTTGTAAAGATTATGCCTCATTCAAGCGCTTTTTCTCCACCTTGTCAGCATATAAAAGCACTTCCGAGCGACCAAACCAATCCATGCGCTTAAAAATTGCAAGGAGTTCATCACACCATTTCTCAAGGCTTGTATCGGTGTGGAAATCGTCCGAATTGCCATTTTGCACTATGTCTTCAACGTTTTTCGCGCTGTGGTATGCGATTTCAGCAAGAAACATTAATTCTTCTCCATTTATTACCCAGCCGCTGTCCGCTTTGCAGGACAAATCATGTAATAAGTTCCCCAGCCCTTTCAGATCGCGATTGAGCTTATCGAGTTCATCTGTAAAATTATTCATAATTTAAAATCTCCTTAAAAATACTTGACAAATTCGGTTAGATGTGATATACTTTACTTGTTTGGAGTGTGTATATCACATCTTCACCGAGAGCCTTTGCAATTCGCTGTTGCAAAGGCTCTCTTTTATGCTACCGTGAAGCGGCGGCACTCTGTGGGCTTGCTGTACTGCTTGTAAAGTTCCTCGTGCGTCGCCTTAAATGCCTTGCTGTCAAAGCGGCTGGAAACTACGGTCTTGTAGCGGAGTTTGAAAACGTCAACCGTCATTTCCTCCACGCCCTGAGCCGTCATCTCTGCCTTGAGGTTGTCCTCTATGGCTGTGATCTCGGCGGCGAGCTCGTCCGCCATTGCCTTAAGCTCTTTCAGCTCACGCACCTTTTTGGTAAGTTCGTTCATACTCATTGCATTAACCTTTTTGGTAAGTTCGTTCATACTCATTGCATTAACCTTTTTGGTGTTCGGGATTTTCCTTTCCCTTTCTGTAATTATATTATACACCTTTTTCGTGTGATTGTATAGTGGTAATATGCACAAATTTTGTGTGTATTATTTGTGCATATTATACGCTTGAAATGTGTGTATATTTTATGGTATAATATAGTTAGGGAAAGAGGTGATATAATGCCAATAAGGTATAAAATTGATGTGTTATCAGCCTTAAAAGAAGTGGGCTACTCCTCATACAAGCTCCGACAAATGAAAGTATTCGGAGAACGTGTTATAACACGATTACGGCACAAAGAGAGTGTTTCTTATGATGTTCTTGCTAAGATCTGCGAATTGCTCCACTGCCAACCGGGTGATATTTTGGAGTATGTCGAGGAACAATTAAAGGAAGGTGATGATGTACAATGATATTTGAGGATAAATTCAAATTAACGCCCGAGCAGAGTCTTTTTCTTGCAAAAAAGAAATGGGACGAAAATGTTTACTGCGGTATGCGAATGGAAAATCGAGCGGTTACTTTTCCGCAGACACAAACCATTTTGAACGGCGTGAACGTTCCGAGTGTGCAGCTTGACGATATTCAAGCGATCCTAAATATGCGCGACGCGTGGCGGTATCTGCTGAGCACAGTAGACACAACGATAACGCTTGACTATTTGTGTAAACTCAACGACTTTATAGCACGAAATGAAGCGCTAGAATGGGGAAAGCTGAGAACCGGAACGGTCGGTATTTCGGGAACGGATTACACACCCCCGATACCCGAAAAAGAGCAAGTTGAAAGTGAACTTGCTCAAATCCTAGTCAAAGGCACGGCTACCGATCAGGCGTTAAACGCTTTCGCTTGGGGAGCACGGGGGCAATTCTTCTGGGACGGCAACAAGCGCACAAGTATGACGCTCGCCAATAAAATATTGATCTCAAACGGCGCGGGCATTCTAACAATAACCGATAAGCATATGGAGGAATTCAAAACGCTGCTTTGTGAATTTTACGATAGCGGCGACGGTACCGCTTTGAAGAAGTTCCTGTACGATAACGCCATTCAAGGTATTATGCAATAACGCAAGCCCCTCTCCAGATTGAACCGCTCCAATTTGTGCAGACAGCACAAAAAGCCCCCTGTTGGGAAAATTAAGCAGCAAACTGATTCCTTTTTTCAAGCGGAGTCAGTTTTGTTTTTAGTTGTAAACGCTGATGATTGTAGAAGTATATGTAATCGTCAATAATCTGTTGAGCTTCTGCAAAGGTTTGCAGTTTTACCCGATGAATACACTCTGTTTTAAGGATCGAGAAGAAATTTTCTGCCAACGCATTATCATAGGGATTTCCGCGTCTTGACATTGATTGTGTTATACCGAGTTTCTTCGTCAGTTTGTTATACTCATGCGAAGTGTATTGAAATCCTTGGTCGCTGTGGAGCGTAAGCGGAACAGCGACCAAGGATTTCGCCGCGCGAACTAGTG
>CAMWVO010000289.1 GCA_947177695.1 uncultured Clostridia bacterium | reverse complement strand
CTAGAGTATTTCTACCAAATAAAAAGTACAGTTTATTTTATGGGAAAGATTCGGATACAGCGAATTTCCAATCTAGTTCAGTTAAGAAGTCCGTGGATTTCGACAATATCTATTAAACAGGCTTTTTCTGCCTGTGGTTTAAAACAGGTAAAATTTCATTCGAATGAAGCAATAGAATGTTGGATATTTACAGGCTTATTTCATTCATAATCACTTCGTATATCAATGGTATTGTGGAAGATAAAAACTTTTTTCAACATATTCCTAAGCAGACCATACAGCGAATGAAAAAACTTCAGTTGATCCAGTTTAGCAACGGAAAACAGGTATTGACAGAATTGAAAAAAAATGCTATAATAAAACGATAATTTGTGTTGCAGAATGTAACAAAACAGGAGGTTAAATCGTGAGAAAAATAAAAAAGCCTGTTTTCTTCGTCGTTTTTGCGCTTATACTGCTGTTTGCGGCTTCCGTACTTTTCGGAGTAACTACGTATTACGGCGACATGAATACAGTTTACCTCAAGGGCGTGAACAATATCCGCTTCGGTATAGATATCAGGGGCGGCGTTGACGTTACCTTTACTTCTCCCGGAGATATCGACGCTACCGACGCGCAGCTCGACGCTGCCAAGGAAGTTATCGTACAGCGTATGATAAACCTGGGCATCACCGACTACGAAAGCTTTATCGACTACGGAAACGACCGTATAATCGTAAGATTTCCGTGGAAAGAGGGCGAAGCTAACTTCGACCCCGAGGCTGCCGTTAAGGAGCTGGGCGAGACTGCCGAGCTGACCTTCCGCGAGGGCTACGAGATCGACGACGCGGGTATGTACACCGGTACTACTGCGGAAAACGTTATCCTTGTTGGCTCCGATATTCAGGAGGCTAATGCCGTCTACACCCAGGACAGCGCGGGAAATCTTGAATGGCAGGTAAGCCTTGAGCTTACAAGCTCGGGTACGGGAAAATTTGCCGATGCCACAACAAGGCTCAGTCAGACCCGCGGAGTTATCTCCATCTGGATGGACGAGACCTGTATCTCCTATCCGCAGGTAAATTCCTCCATTACAAACGGCAGAGCTTCAATCACCGGTAATTTTGACGCGAAAGAGGCAAAGGCTCTCGCCGATAAGATCAATTCGGGCGCACTGCCCTTCAAGCTTGTTACCGCAAGCTTTTCCACAATTTCACCGAGCCTGGGCGCGGGCGCGCTTGAAGCTATGGTGGTTGCGGGAATCATCGCGTTTGTGTTTATCGCACTGTTCATGATAGTTCTGTACCGTCTCCCCGGAGCAGTTGCGGTTATCGCTCTTGTAGGACAGGTTGCGGGTACGCTGGCGTTCATTTCGGGATACTTCGGCTTTATGAACGGTTCGATACTGACTATTCCCGGTATCGCGGGTATTATCCTTGCGGTAGGTATGGGCGTTGACGCAAACATCATCACATCCGAGCGTATCAGAGAGGAGCTTGCAAACGGCAAGACCCTTGACGGCTCTATCGAGTCGGGCTTCAAGAGAGCGTTCTCCGCTATTCTGGACGGTAACGTTACAATGATTCTGGTCGCCATAATCCTTATGGGCGCGTTCGGTACTCCCGACAGCATCTTCTCAAAGCTGCTGCATTTCGTGTTCTTTATGTTCGGACCCTCCACGGCGGGAACGATCTACTCTTTCGGCTTCACGCTTCTGACGGGTGTTGCGCTGAACCTTTTCTTCGGCGTACTCTGCTCCAGACTCATGCTCGCCTCGCTTTCAAAATTCAAGGCTATGAGAAATCCCAAGCTTTACGGAGGTGTCAGACATGAACAATAAATATAATATTGATTTTGTCGCCCGCAAAAAGCTGTTCTTTATAATTTCGGCTGTTGCAATTGCGGTCTCGATACTTTCATCATTTGTTTTCGGCGCAAATCTTGACATTCAGTTCAAGGGCGGTACTATTCTGACCTACATCTACGACGGCACGATAGACCAGTCTCAGTTTGAGGCGGACGCTACGGCGGCTCTGGGCGGAATAGGCGTTACCTCCACGGTGGGAGAGGATTTCTCCACGGGCAGGAACAACATTCAGCTTTCGCTTATTTCAAACACAGGTCTGACCTCGGACAAGCAGATAGACCTTTCCAACGCCATTGCGGAAAAGTACGCGGGCAACAACATTGAGCTTCTTGAATCCTCGGACGTTTCTCCCTCATCGGGACGCGAATTTTTCCTGAAGTGTATCGTTGCGGTACTGCTTTCCTTTATCGTTCTTATCGTCTATATCGCACTGCGGTTCAAAAACATCGGAGGCTGGCTTGCGGGCGTATGCGCCGTTACCGCTCTGCTTCACGACTGTATCATCGTTTACGGAACGTTCATCATCTGCCATATGTCCATCAACGCAAACTTTATGGCGGTCGTTCTGACGATACTGGGTTACTCCATCAACAACACCATCGTAATCTACGACCGTATCCGTGAAAACGAGATACTTTTCAGAAAGAAGAAAACCAAGATCGAAATTGTCAACATGAGCATTAACCAGTCGCTGACGCGTTCGATAAACACGTCCATTACAACGATTGTTGCAATGCTTGCGGTAACTATCGTTGCGGCGATTTACGGAGTGACCTCGATAATTTCGTTCTCGCTGCCTATGATGATCGGTATGATCGCGGGCGCGTATTCCTCGGTATGCTTCACCTGTCCTCTGTGGCTTACTCTTGAAGACAAGCTCGGCATAAAGAAAAAGGGCAAAAAAGCTAAAGCATAAAATTATTACGGAAAATTGGCGGACAGAGTTTACTGTCCGCCGTTATTTTTGGAGGGATATAAGTGTGGCTTCTGTTTGCGGTATTATCGTCGGTGTTCGCGGCGCTTACCTCTATTCTTGCAAAAATAGGCATTGACGGTGTAAACTCAAACCTTGCAACAGCTTTGCGGACGGCGGTGGTTCTGGTCATGGCTTGGGGAATGGTTTTCCTAACAAACGCCCACACGGGTCTTGCCGACATAAGCAGAAAAAGCTGGATATTTCTTATCCTGTCGGGACTTGCCACGGGCGCCTCATGGCTTTGCTACTACAAGGCTCTGCAAATGGGAGAGGCTTCAAAAGTTGTCCCAGTTGACAAGATGAGTACTGTCCTCACGCTTGTTTTAGCGTTTGTTTTTCTGCACGAAAAGCTTACGCCCAAGTCGGTCATAGGCTGTATTCTTATTGCGGCAGGGACAATAATGATGGTTATATAACATATATTATTTAAAGCGCGGAACAAATAATTACATAGGCAAGCCGACACCATAATCAGAAAAATATTTTATTTTGTCGAACGTCTCCCATATGCTGTAAAAACTTGTCGGGAACAGTACACATTATGATTGTTATATAACGTTTATTATTTAAAAACAACATTTAAAAGGCGGAAGCAAAATGAGAAAAATATTTGATTTTGTCAAACGTCACCCATATGTTACTGTAAACTCAGCTGGAACAGCAGTTATTCTGCTGTGTTTTGTCGACAAAGGCATATTGGCTCTTTTGGGACTTTTGTGCGGTTTATTTTCTTATGGGGTGTTCGGACTTCCGACAACACTTTCGGTCGGTTTGTTTTTCGGCAATTTAGCCGAGTCGCTTGGCTTCGGAACATTTGAAGCATATATGATCTGTCGCGTATACCCCTCTGACGCTGCCGACGCTCTTACGCG
>CAMWVO010000288.1 GCA_947177695.1 uncultured Clostridia bacterium | reverse complement strand
CGTGTATCCGAAGCACAGCTCGGCATAGCTGCCAATGCTGTCAAAGGCTTCGCTTAAAGCGTCGGAGGGAGCGGTTTCCGCAGAGATATCGTCGGCAAGCTCTGCTTCGGCGGACGAGCCGCCGTTATTTTTCTGCACTGTGCAGCCCGACAATGCCAGCGCAATGGCAAGCGATAAAGCTATCGTACTTATAAATGCGGAGGTCTTTTTCATAATATTTTCTCCTTTATACACGGATTTTTTTGCTGTGTATCATTGTATCACGTTGGTAAACATTTGTCAACCTCTGCGGCAAAAAAATTATTTTTTATAAAATTGTGCTTGCTTTTTGCAAAGCCATATGCTATAATAATTGGTAAATATTTGTCTACCTTGAAGCCGACGGATATTTTTTGTACACTGTTGGTCTGAGCGGCACAATATTGGGAAAGGATCGGTTTTTATGGAAAAGATAAAGCTTTCCGAAGCTGAATGGAAGATCATGACAATGCTCTGGGAGAAAGAGCATATGACAATAATGCAGCTTACAGCTGCGCTGAAGGGCGAGACGGGCTGGACTAAAAATACGGTAATAACGCTTCTTAAACGCATGGAAAAAAAGGAAGCGGTGGCATATGAACAGGGTGAAAATGCGAAAAAATATTACTCGCTGATAAAAAGAGACGACGTATGCGTTGAGGAAACAAGGTCGTTTTTGAAAAGGCTCTACAGGGGCAGTCTCGGCATGATGGTAAACTCACTTATCGAGCAGGACGCCGTGTCAAAGGAGGATATCGCCGAGCTTTACGACATACTTAAAAAAGCGGAGGAGGAGCAGAAATGACCGAAACAGTCATATCGTCTTCGGTGCTTATTTTGGTCGTAATTTTGCTAAGGACGGTTTTTAAGGGGAAGATTAAAAACAGTGTGAGGTATGCGCTGTGGCTTATAGCGGCGGTCAGGCTGCTTATGCCGTTCGGTCTTGCCGAAAGCTCGGTAAGCGTGATGAATTTTTTCGGCAGGCTTGAAGCTTCCGAAATATTAGAGGCGTCCGATGACGCTGCGGAAATATACGATATGCCGCCTGCCGGAAATGTGAATGATTACGGCAATGTGAGCGATGAAAACAGCGGTACGCCAAATAATGATTTTTATGCGGCGGACAGTTACGCAGACGAGTGGGAGGTGCGGCGGAACGGCTATACGCAGCGGGGGATTTCCGCTCCCGAAACAGCGGCGGTAAAAAGCAGTCCGAAAAAGCTGTCGGCACTTGATATTGCAAGGATAGTACGCCGAAGCGTCACGGCGCTTATGCTGCTCTGGTTCGTTATTGTGAATATTGTTTTTTACAAGAGTCTGAGGAGAAGCAGAAAACGTCTTGAACATAATGCGCCGCTGAAAATTTATGTGTGTGAAAAGCTTGGCTCGCCTTGTATTTTCGGCATTGTGAAGCCGTCCGTCTATGTTACCGAGGAGGCGGCGCGGGAAAAACGTGCGCTTGATTTTGCAGTGGCTCACGAGTTATGCCATTATTATCACGGCGATATTTTATGGACTGTGCTGCGGTATGTTTTGCTGTCTGTTTACTGGTTTGACCCTCTGGTCTGGGTCGCGGCTCTGCTTTCAAAGCGGGACTGCGAATGTGCCTGCGACGAGGCGGTAATACTCAAATTCGGCGAGGACAGGCGTTTTGAATACGGAAAGGCTGTCGTGGATATGATACCCGAAAAACGCAGCGGTCTGCCGGGAGTTGCGTCCACGTCAATGTCGTCAGGCGTCAGAGTTTTAAGGGCACGGATAAGGTTTATTTCAAGAGTGCCGAAAAATATTGCGGCAGCGGTGATATGCACTGCGGTCGTGACAGCTATTGCGGCGGGATGTACGTTCACTTCCGCTTCGGCGGCGCAGATATATGAGGATACGGAAAATACCGAGGATACCGAGCCGCCGTCAGATGTTGCTGCTGAAAATGCGGTATCGGATTTAAAGGGCAGCGACGACTTTTACGTAAAGGTCAGAGATCACAGCGGCGCGGAAAAGATACTTTTTTATATGGTCTCTCCCGAAAGGGGCGGAGAGGCGTTTGTGTATATGGACAAGGTCTCGGACAACCCATATGGTGAGATAGGATATATCCCCGATGTATCGGAGAACGCTCCCGCAAGGACGGCAGCGGCTATGGATTATTACGGTGAAAAGCTGGCTGAATTTATTGACCGTTCACGTTTTTCGGCGGCGGACATTTCCTGCGCGAGCGGGTCGGACGTTATTGTAAGGCATATTAAAAAGTCCCGCAGCGAAAGTGATTTTAACAATGTTCGGGACGCTCTTGCGGCAATAGAACCTGTCCCCGCAGACGAAAGCATGATATCGGAGGACGTTTGTGCCGAGGTCGTATTTTTCAGGGAAAACGGCGGATTTTCATCAAAGCTGACGGTAAGCTTCCACCCCTGCGGAGACAGGATTGCGGGACAGGTAACTGTCGGGGATTACAGCGATATTATTTCGCTTATAACCGCGGAAAAGCAGCCTCCCGACGCCGCGGAGCTTGAAAAAGCCTACAGTTCAAGCTGTCTGGCGGTATCGGAATGGTTTTATGCCGACGGTACCGAGCTTTACAAAATGTGCCTAAATCAGGCGGCAG
This sequence comes from uncultured Clostridia bacterium, assembly GCA_947177695.1. Classification (GTDB taxonomy): domain Bacteria; phylum Bacillota; class Clostridia; order Oscillospirales; family Ruminococcaceae; genus RGIG8773. The sequence goes on along the minus strand of CAMWVO010000288.1, from coordinate 1,072 downwards.
GATACAATGCGGGAGCCGCTTCGGAAAACCGTACCTATGAAAGCTTTGATACGGATATTTTTTCGGTGGACATAGCGGCAAAGCTTGATATAACAGGGGAGATACCCGAAAACTATATTGAAAAAGCTATCGGCAGCATTATTGTCGGAATACCCGCCGAGGGAAATTCAAGCGTTATCGGTTCGCTTCTGCTTTGGCAGGATAATTCCATGACATTCAAGCTGGGCATGGGTTCGGAAGCGGATTTTTCCGAAGCTGCGGACGGCACTATTGGCACGTTCGGCGGAAACCGCTGTGCGTACCTCAATGACGGCAGCAAAATAAAGCTGGTATTTGAGGACGGCAATGGCGATATTTACACCGCTGTTTTTGATGGAAACAACGCTGAAAATTATGAGGACACGGCGAAAAAGATACTCGGCAGTATACATATGAAAAAGACGGAGACTGCTCCATATGTGCCGCCTGTTAGAATAAGCGACCTGCCCAGTCAGTACGGCGACGAAAATTACGGGCTTGCTGACACCGATTATTTCTATGATTCCGTTTTCAGAGCAAATGCTCCCGCAGTGATAGTAACAGGCTTTCGGCTAAAGGACACCTCCCGCGAGTACGAAACGAATTTTGACTGCTACATAGAAAAGCTTGAGCCTGACGGGAAATGGTATAGAGTAATACCGCTGGGAGAGCTTGTTCAGGCGAACAGCAGCTACAGGCATTTTTACACCGAGGGTGAAACCGCAAGGATACCCGTCTGCATTGACCTTTCCTGCTATCCCTTGCTTCCCGCGGGAGAATACCGTCTTGTCAAGCCTTTCAGGGAGGCAGGCGCGGACAGCGATGAATACGCTGCGCTTTTTGACTTTACCATGAGCGGCAGTATGAAGCCGCAGAACGAGCTTTTATGCACTGCGGAATGTACCGAGAAAACCGTATCGAAAAATGCGGAGAGCATTTCCTGCAGGGTAAATTCAAGCAAAATTATTTTTGTAATGAGCGAGATCGCGGACATTGAAAAAGAAACGTCAGGCGGCTGGATATCCGTGCGGAAAACACCGATACACACCAACAC
>CAMWVO010000287.1 GCA_947177695.1 uncultured Clostridia bacterium | reverse complement strand
TTGCGGAACAGATCGGCAAGCTTCTCCGCGGCGGGGACATTATCGCCGACAGGGGCGGTCTGGGCGCGGGGAAAACCAACTTTACCCGCGGCATAGCCTTGGGAATGGGACTTCCCGATAATGTGTCCTCCCCTACCTTTGCGCTGGTGAACGAATACCGCGGAACGGGTCTGACACTTTACCATTTCGATATGTACAGGATACTGAACGCCGAGGCTCTGGAGACCACGGGGTTTTATGATTATATTTCCGAAGACGCGGTCATCGTCTGCGAATGGTCGGAAAATATCGCGGACTGTCTGCCCAAAAATGTTATAACTATCACGATTGAGACGGCGGGTGAAAATGTCCGAAAAATTACCGTTGAGGGAGATGAACGCTTTGATACTGCTGGGGATTGACACGTCGGGTAAAACCGCGTCTGTTGCAGTATGTACAGAAAACGCGGTTCTTGCTCAGACCACGGTCTACACAAAGCTTACACACTCACAGGTAATACTTCCCATATGCAAGGACGTGCTGAAAAGCGCGGGGCTGACGCTTTCCGACGTGGATGTTATCTCGGCGGCGGCAGGTCCGGGGTCCTATACGGGACTGAGAATAGGCATTGCGGCGGTGAAAGCCATGTGCTTCGCTCTTGACAAGCCATGCATAGGCATTTCCACACTGGAAGCCCTTGCCTATAACGTTTCGCTGCACAAAGGCATAATCTGCGCGGTAATGGCGGCGCGGCTTGATCTGGTGTACTGCTCGGTTTTCCGTTCGGACGGCAGGAGCGTTACGCGGCTGTCCGAGGACGAGATACTGCCTATAGATGAGCTTAAAAACCGTCTGGAAGCTCTAAACGAGGACGTTGTTACAGTCGGCGACGCGGCGGAAAAAATTTCGTGAGAAAGGTTCACGACCGCTCCCCCGCATTTGAAGCTGCAGCTTGCTTCAAGCCTTTGCGCGGCGGGCTTCACGAAAGAGCCGTACTCTCCCGACAGGCTGGAAGCGGCGTACATGGAGATAACCAAGGCGGAAAAAGACTTGCATAAATAGCATGGGAAAATAAATATTGGGGGTACTTTTTATGCTTATTATTGTACTGATCGCGCTGCTGGCTGCGGGACCTATCATGTCGATAAGCTTCGGAAAGCGTCAGGAAGAAAACAACCGCAAACTGATAGCATTCATTATGGAGAACTACAACGAGCTTGCGGGAGGTTCTATCCTTACCTACGAGGGCGCACCAATAGGCTACAATTCACAACTTACGCGGTTCAGGTACTGCTATTCATACATAATCATGACAAGCACGCGAAGCTCGGCCCTGTACCTTACCGATGGTCTGAACGGTGACGAAGCCAGAAACGCCAAGCTTACCTGTCAGCTTATCACCGCGCTGTCGGGCTGGTGGGGCATACCCTGGGGTATCGTGTACTCAATTCAGTTTTTGTTCTCCAACGGCTTAAAGAACGGTACAAACGACGACACCGTGGGCGCCATCATGCAGAGGATCAGAAGCGCGGAGGAAGTGCCGAACTCATAAGTCAAGGCAAAATTGCTGAAAATACTTGATTGAAGCATAAAAATATGGTATAATATATTAAATTACAGTGGCAAGGGACTTTCCGAAAAATAATACACTGCATATGTGTACAGTCCCGAAAAGATGTACTTGATTGATTTGGAGGACACTATGATTGCTATAGGAAGCGACCACGCAGGCTACGAGCTGAAAAAAGCTGTCACCGCATGGCTGGGAGAAAATAAGATACCCTACATGGAATTCGGCTGCATGGAGGGCGAAAGCTGCGACTATCCGCAGGTTGCCGAGGAGGTCTGCGGCAGAGTACTCAACGGCGGCGCAGACAAGGCGATACTTATATGCGGCACGGGAATAGGCATTTCCATGGCTGCAAACAAGATAAAGGGTATCAGAGCCGCGCTCTGCACCGACAGCTATATGGCAAAATACACCAGACTTCACAACGACGCCAACGTTCTGTGCATGGGCGGCAGGGTCATCGGCGCAGGTGTCGCGGAGGAAATCGTGGACACATTCCTGCACACCGATTTCGAGGGCGGCAGACATCAGCGCAGAGTCGATATGATATCGGCAATTGAGTCTAATAACTGAAAGGAACATGATCATGAATAACGTTACTATTATCGAACATCCCCTTGTACAGCACAAAATATCCCTACTGAGAGACATCAACACAGGCTCCAAGGAGTTCAGGGAGCTGGTCTCCGAGACGGCTATGCTTATGTGCTATGAGGCTACGAGAGACCTGCCGCTGAAAACCGTTGAGGTGCAGACTCCCCTTGCCATCGCTAAGACTAAGGTCATTTCGGGAAGAAAGCTTGCCTTTGTACCCATTCTGAGAGCGGGTTTGGGCATGGTTGACGGAGCGGTGCAGCTTGTCCCCGCGGCGAAAATAGGTCATGTGGGAATATTCCGCGACCCCGAAACCAAAAACGCGGTTCAGTACTACTGCAAGCTGCCATTTGACATTGCCGAGCGTGACGTTATCATCACCGACATCATGCTTGCCACGGGCGGTACTGCCGTCAAAACTATTGAGATACTCAAAAATGCGGGCGCGAAAAACATCAAGATGATGTGCATTATCACCTGTCCCGAGGGTATCGAAGCCGTTCACAAGGCGTACCCCGAGGTTGAGATCTACTGCGGCGCGGTGGACGAAAAGCTTGACGAAAAGCTCTATATCGTTCCCGGCATGGGCGACGCGGGCGACAGAATTTTCGGTACAAAATAAGCATATATTATACTAATAACCAATTAAAAAGTGTATAAAAAATCAAGCAAAAATTTGCATGTATGATTTTTGTGCAGATTTTTTATCTACACTTTTATTGGTTATTAGGATTTGTAGCGCCGGACGCGTTTCGGCGCTGATTTTTGTAGAATATCAACTAATGAAATAAGGAGCAGTTTTATGTGCGGAATTGTCGGATATGTGGGAAAAGAGCGGTGTACTGATATTCTTGTGGACGCTCTGCGCAAGCTTGAATACAGAGGCTACGACTCGGCGGGAATAGCCCTGTTTGAGGGATACAGAATAAAAACTGTAAAGGCTAAGGGCAAGATCGACGAGGGTCTTGCAGCAAAGCTTCCAAGCGATCGGACATTCACCGCAACCTGCGGGATAGGTCATACAAGGTGGGCGACCCACGGCGAACCGTCTGACATTAATGCTCACCCTATAGGTAACGGCAGAGTATGTATCGTACACAACGGCATTATTGAGAATTACCGCGAGCTGAAAGCTTTCCTTATCTCCAAAGGCTACGGCTTTGAGAGCGAGACGGACACCGAGACCGTCGCAAAGCTTCTGGACTACTACTACGAGGGAGACCCTATCGAAGCTATTGAAAAAGTTTTAGAGGATATTGAGGGAGCTTATTCGCTGGGAATTATTTTCAGGGAACACAAAAACAAGATATTCGCGGTGCGCAAGGACAGCCCCCTTATTGTTGGAAAGGGCGAAAAGGCAAGCTATATCGCCTCCGACGTTACCGCAATACTCGAACATACAAAGGATTATTACCTGCTGGAGCGGGGAGAAATTGCAGTTCTTGACGAATCGGGCGTGCGCTTCACGGACATTCACGGCGAGGATATCGAAAAGGAGCTCCAGACAGCTAAATGGGACGTAACAGCCGCACAAAAGGGCGGCTACGAGCATTT
>CAMWVO010000286.1 GCA_947177695.1 uncultured Clostridia bacterium | reverse complement strand
GAAAGCAATAAAAAAATTGTCATGAGCAGGTTTGAGCATTTCAACGGCGAGAAAATATTAGACCTCGGCTGCGGTTACGGTTTTTATACCGATTATTTCAGAAGTATCGGTGCAAATGCTGTCGGAATTGACGGTTCCGAAAAAATGATAGAAATAGCTAAGAAACGATATCCTCTTACCGAATTTTCCGTTATGGATATTACGAAGCCGTTGAATTTTGAAAACGAGCGGTTTGATATTGTATTTTCCAATCAGGTCTTTATGGATATTGAAAATATTGACTTTGTTTTTTCGGAATGTAACAGACTGCTCAAAACAGGCGGAATCTTATATTATTCGATAGTTCACCCTGCTTTTTACGACGGTCAGTGGCTTAAAGATGAAAAAGGGTATAAGTACGCTAAGTCGATAGAGAAATATATTGAACCGTATCAATTTACGAATGAGTTTTGGGGCGAGACAAACCATTTTCACCGTCCTTTGTCATATTATCTTAATACTGCAGCAAAAAACGGATTTATGCTAAAGGAAGTCTGTGAACCCGTTTCATACGACGGAAAAAAATCAAACAGCGACTTGCCCTTGTTTTTCTTTGCGGAATATGAAAAAGTTCAGAAATAAAATTCGGAGGAAAGCTTTATGATAAAGGAATGCCTGTGGATACCAACGCTTGAAACGGAGAGGCTTTTTCTTAGGGAACTGACGGCGGACGACGCCGACGATCTGCGCAAATGGTTTGGACTGGATATTGTTTACAAATATTGGGGACGTCCCGCAGGCAAGGGAGAAAAAAATCCCGAGCTTTTGTTTATTGACCCGCGCCCACACGTTAAGCGTAAGCCCTCCCACGATTTTATATGGGGTATCGTAAACAAGGAAAACAGCAAGGTAATAGGAATGATAGAAGTTTTTGACGTGGAAAATGACAGGCTTGGCAATGTGGGATACAGATTAGACCCGGATTTCTGGAACAAAGGTATTTGTACCGAAGCTTTAAAGCGCGTTACAGAGTTTATTTTTTCGGAAACCAAAATTGACAGGCTTCACGCGGAAGCTGACATAGAGAATGCCGCGTCAAATGCTGTCTTGAAAAAATGCGGCTTTACACATGAGGGCTGTATCAGGAACGGAAAAATGGGCAGCAGATACTGCACTTATAATATTTACGGTTATATCAGAGACGATTTTAATAAATTATAAAAGCAATATAAAGGGAAATGATTTTAAAATGAATACAACAAAATACAGCTTCAAGCGGCTGGACGAAAGCAATTCCGACGTTATCAGGGAACTGTTTGCAAGCGTCTTTACAAAAGAGCCGTGGAACGACGATTGGTCGGACGAAAATCAGTTATGGGCATATATTCATGATTTGGTGGGGCAGTATAATTCCCTGACATTTGGATTGTACGAGGGAAACGAGCTGATAGGCATTTCCATGGGACATATCAAGCATTGGTACACAGGCACGGAATATTTTATCGACGAGCTTTGTATCAGTACCTCAAAGCAGGGTCAGGGGATAGGTACTCTTTTTGTGGGCAAGATAGAAAAGGCTTGCAGGAAAATGGGTCTGACGCACATATTTCTGCTGACTGGCAAGGACGCGCCTGCGTATAAGTTTTACAAAAAGCAGGGCTTTTGTGAGGATGAAAGCATGGTCGCATTTAGTAAGGACTTGCGGAATAAGTAAAATTATTTATGGAGGATATTTTATGACTATAGACGATCTGCAAATTGTTAATTACTGCCATAAAAACTGTACGCCTTTGCTGAATATCATGCGTTTGCCGAAAGACAAGGCGTTTGCGCTGGCATATGAAATGGCTGCACAGAACAAGGAGACTACCGCATTTTACAGATTTGCGGATTTTGAAAATTATTATCCCGAACGATTGAAAACGGACAGGCTGTTATACGAACGCTTTAAAGAGCTTGGCGGAAAGCCGTCACAGCAGCACCCTCTTTCATTCGTTTTGCAGGGCAGCGATTATCTGGACGGTTGGTTTGACTGCGGTATTGTTACAAAGATACCTTTAAATCATATTGCTTCGGAGCATATCAGCTTTACATACGGCGACAGCATGGCTGTACTCAAAAGGAATGGCGGGTTTACCATGCTTACTAAGGATATGCTTTTAAAGGCAATAACGGACTTTGACGGCACGGTTGAGGAATTTTTGGCAAATGTCACAGAGCGGTATCATTATATAGAGGTGCAGGTTTGGGACGACGAGTGCTTGAGGGTATAACATGAACGACTTGATTTTAGTAAAGCCTGCAAAGGCGCACGAAGCGCAGGTAATAGCGTTTCGTGAGGAAATGCAAAAAAACGGCGAGGGATTTTACGGTTGCTCCGGACTTGATAATACAGTAACTTATGATGAGTGGCTCGACTTTGAGGGACGCTTTGCCCGCCTCGGGTGGTCGCCGTCCACTACATATTTGGGTATTCGTATCTCTGACGGTCTGCTTGTAGGAATGATTGACCTTAGGCATGAGCTTTCAAGCTTTTTGCTGAAATATAACGGTCAGATAGGCTACAGCGTCCGACCCTCGGAGCGGGGAAAGGGTTATGCTTGTCAAATGTTGTCGCTTCTGCTTAAAGAGGCAGGAAACTTTGGGTACAAAAGGGTTCTTGTGTGCTGTAACAAAGCAAATATCCGATCAGCAAAAGTGATACAAAAGTGCGGCGGCGTACTTGAAAATGAAGTGGTTCACGAGTTCAGCCCTGTCGGCAGACCAGATATTATTCAAAGGTATTGGATAGAAACATTAATGCAGTACTGCATTGATAAAGTTACATACGAAAACATAGAAAAATCTTTTTAAAATTTTTCCAGGTTGTTTATGAAAAGTTGAAAATTACACATTATAATGATATAATTATTATAATTTCTTAGGAGGTACATTATGAAAACAAATCAGTACGTGATAGATTTCTACAATTCCTACGACGAGGACAGTCGTTTGGCGTCTTTAAAGCACGGAACGGTGGAGTTCCTCACCACTATGCGGTATATCGAAAAATACATACGTCAGGGCGACCGTGTGCTTGAAATAGGTGCGGCAACGGGACGGTATTCCCACACGCTGGCGCGGCAGGGCTATACTGTTGACGCGGTGGAGCTGGTGGAGCATAACATTGAGGTTTTCCGCAAAAACACGCTTCCCGACGAAAAAATAACCGTTACACAGGGCAACGCTATGGATTTGTCGGCGTTTCCCGACAACAAATATGACATAACGCTGCTGTTGGGTCCGCTGTATCATCTTTACAATGACGAGGACAAGCGGCAGGCTTTGAGCGAGGCTATCCGTGTGACAAAGCAGGGCGGTATCATTTTTGCCGCATATGTTATATCCGACGGCAGTCTTATTGATGAGGGCTTTAGGCTGGGCGGGTTCAGCGTTGCCGAATACATAAAAAACGGACTGCTTGACCCTGTTACATTCGCCGCAACCTCCGAACCGAAGGACTTGTTTGAGCTTGTCCGCAAGGAGGACATTGATGACCTTATGTCGGTATTTCCCGTAACACGTCTGCACTATGTCGCGACCGACGGCTGCGCACGGCTTATACGTGATGCAATAGATAACATGGATAACGATACCTTTGAATTGTTTTTGAAGTATCATTTTGCAACTTGCGAACGGGAGGATTTGTTGGGAATTACAAGCCATTCGCTTGATATATTCAGAAAATAAA
>CAMWVO010000285.1 GCA_947177695.1 uncultured Clostridia bacterium | reverse complement strand
GAGCAAGCCGTTCCGAAGCGGCTTTTACAGCGTCGGGGTCTCTTTAGATGCCGACCAAAGTCCCGCCCGACAGCCTTTTTGCAATCTGGTCGGAATGCCCCCCGCCGCCGCAGGTGCCGTCGATGTAGACCCCGTCGGGTTTTATGTCCAGTCCCGTCAGTACCTCCTCAAGAAGCACGGGCAGGTGGTAAAAATTATTATCCATAAGTTTCCTTTATTATACTATTAGCACAACATCGAAAAATATTACAATCAGTAATATTTTTGATCTCTATCTTCTATCCGTCTTACCTTTAAAACGCCAGATCGGAAAGAGCGTCCGAAAGCATATCGTTTGTGATCTCAGCGCTGAACGCCTTGAAGCGCGCGCTGTCCCAGATCTCGGCGCGGTCGATAACGCCGAGGACAGTAACGTCGTGGTCGAGACCCGCGTAATCCCGCAGGTTCTGTGGGATAAGGATACGTCCCTGCTTGTCGGGTTCGACGGTGCAGGCGTTTACGATTATCATTTTAGCAGCCTTAGCCTTGCTGCCGGTAAGGGTGCGGAGCTTTTCTGTAAATATATCCCAGTCCTCGGCGGAATATACATACAGACAGCCGTCGAGACCGATAGTGACGATAAAGCTGACGCCCAGCCGCTCACGGAGCTTTGTGGGGAAAGCCATTCTTCCCTTTGCGTCCATAGTATGCTCATAAGTACCCATCAAGGAATTGCCCGCCATGCTTTATCACCGCCTTTAAATCGAGTTCTCGAACTAAATTTCGGGTATTTTCCACCGTTTCGCCGAGTGAGTTTTCCACCGTGTGTGGAAAGTTCGGTGGAAATTCACCACTTTTCACCCTAATCTGGAGATTTTTCACCACTTTAATGATATTATACACCAACTGTAACCAAATTGCAACAATTGAAAAAAATTGTGATGAAAATTAACAAAGAAATTTCGGGGCGGATTTTATGCAATTTGCCAATACCAAAAATACTGCAAGTACTTTTAATCTTATAATTAACGTTGTGTATATACAATTGGTCAAAATATCTAAAAATGGCTGTGGAATTTGTATGACAATTTTTGCTGACGTATTGCAAAACGCCGCAGGGTATTGTATAATGATGTTAGCGAACGTCCCGAAGCGGACGGAAAAGGAGCTGATCGGCAAAAAATGCTTAACGCTATAGGCTCGGGGATAGACCTGAGCGACGGAGAAGCCTCCGATTACTACTACCTTGTGGCGGATCTGCTTGAAAGCGAGACTGTAAAGCAGATGCAGGACTACATTCATCACGGCGACACCACCTGTTTTCAGCACTGTCTGAACGTTTCATACTATAATTATAAGGTGTGCAGATTTTTCTCCCTCAACGCACGTGCAGGCGCGCGGGCGGGGCTGCTGCACGATTTATTCTTATATGACTGGCATACATACAAGCGGAAAAAGGGCGAACGGCTCCACGGCTTCACCCACGCAAAAACCGCTTTGAAAAATGTCAGGGAACACTTTTACGTTTCCGATCTGGAGAGCGATATGATCGAAAAGCATATGTTCCCCCTGAACATAACCGCTCTGCCTAAGTACCGCGAAACACTGGTCATTGTTCTTGTGGACAAATACTGCGGTCTGATCGAGACGGTGATACCGAGAGCGAAAAAGCTGTCCTCGCTGATAGTGAAGCTGGGCGCAAGATTCGGAAAGGCTTCTGCCAAGGAATAAACAAAACGGATACCGTGTTAAAACGGTATCCGTTATTTTTGCGGTGCCAATTGTCAACCTATATCAAAATTTATGTTGACAATATTAGAAATGTGTGGTATACTGTTACTAAAGCAGGAGACTCCGCCTTTTGCTTCAAAAATTCTTGCTTTTTACAGGAGGATACCATGAAAAATTTTACCCTGCGCGATATGACCTTATGCGCGATCTTTACGGCAATAATCGCCGTATGCTCACAGATCTGTATTCCGCTGGCAGTACCGTTTACAATGCAGACCTTTGCGATATTCTGTTCCCTCGCCATACTGGGCGGGAAAATGGGGACTATCTCCATTACGCTGTACGTTATCCTCGGAACGGTGGGCATACCTGTTTTTGCTGAATTTACGGGCGGCTTCGGAATAGTCCTCGGCACAACGGGAGGGTACATAATCGGATTTATCCCTATGGCTCTGGTCTACTGGGCAGCCGAAAAAGTCCTCGGAAAAAGCCTGCCCGTTGTAATCGCTTCAATGGCTGTGGGACTTCTCGTGCTTTACGCTTTCGGAACGTTCTGGTTCATGTGGGTCTACACCAAAACCACCGAGGCGGTGGACTTCCTTACGGCGTTAAAGTGGTGCGTGCTGCCCTTTATTATTCCCGACGCTGTAAAAGCCGCGCTGGCAATCTTTGTGGCAGGGAGGGTGTCAAAGTATGTCCGAACTGAAAGACAGCCCGCTTAGACCCCATCATCTGCTCTGCACGGAATTTTTCCGCGGGTACGGCTACAGCGATGATTTCACGGCGAATATGTCCGCGGTGATAGCCGAACTGAACGCTGCCGACCCCACGGTACGGCTTACCGCCGATACGGACATAGTATGCCTAAAATGTCCCCACAACAAGGACGGCAGGTGCGATACATATGAAAAGGTACTGCGGTACGACCTTGCGGTGCTTGATCTTCTGGGACTTCACGAAAACCATACCGCCACTTGGTCGGAGCTGAAAAAAGCGGCGCGGGAGAAGATAATTTCAGCGGGAAAGCTGGAAAACGTCTGCGGAGACTGCGCGTGGTTCTATATCTGCGGGAAAAAACTATAAAACTAAAAAACGGTACGCAACATTACTTTGCGTACCGTTTTCTTGTAAATATACTCTGCGTAAAATTAACCGAAGTATCTCTTGAGCAGACCCTGGAAAGCGCAGCCGTGACGAGCCTCGTCCTTAGCCATTTCGTGAACTGTGTCGTGAACAGCGTCAAGGTTCATCTGCTTAGCCTTTGCAGCCAGCTTCAGCTTGCCCTCGCAGGCGCCGTTCTCAGCCATAACGCGCATTTCAAGGTTCTTCTTTGTGGACGGTGAAACAACGTCGCCCAGAAGCTCTGCAAACTTAGCTGCGTGCTCAGCTTCCTCGTAAGCGGCTTTCTCATAGTACTGACCAACCTCGGGGTAGCCCTCTCTGAAAGCAACTCTTGCCATAGCAAGGTACATACCAACCTCGGTGCATTCGCCTGTAAAATTCTGATTGAGACCCTCGATGATCTCGTCGTCAGCGCCCTCCTTGCCGATGCCGATAACGTGCTGGCAAGCCCAGTTCAGCTTGTCCGCGCCTGCTTCGTCAAACTTGGAAGCGGGAGCTTTACACTGGGGACATTTGAAATCCGCGGGAAGGCTTTCCGCCTCGTAAACATAGCCGCAAACCGAGCAAACAAACTTCTTCATGATGATCGTCCTCCTTAAAAATTCTGATACTTTAATTATAGCATTTGCTGAAATTTTGTCAAGTATTTTCTGCACAGTCAAAGTATACCACATTAGTATACTTTTGTCAAGAGTATTTTTCGGATTTTAGCAAAATCTACTGCATCTGGGAGACTTTCAGGTAAATTTTGCCGTCCTCAGCCATGACAACAGCCTTGTCGCCCTTTTTGACCGTGCCGTCCAGAATATTTTTCGACAGCATACTTTCCACCTCGGAGGTTATCTTTCTCCGCAGCTTTCTTGCGCCTGTCCTGTCAAGAC
>CAMWVO010000284.1 GCA_947177695.1 uncultured Clostridia bacterium | reverse complement strand
GGGTTTACATGGCAGCGCGGTCTCCCGCGCTCCGGTGAGCTCTTACCTCGCCTTTCCACCCTTGCCGGAAAAAACCGGCGGTATATCTCTGTTGCACTTTCCCTAAGGTCGCCCTCGGCTGCCGTTAGCAGCTGCCCTGCTCTGTGATGCCCGGACTTTCCTAACGCAGACGCGCAATACGCGTCCGTGTTCAACCGCATAGCTTACTCGCATTTATAAGTATATCAGATTTTGTACAAAATGTCAAATATATATCCATACCTGTGTTTTCAAGCACTGACGGCATTTAACTCTTTTTCCAGCACATCAGCAAAACGCTGAATTTCGCCGCCAAGTGTTTCCGCATAATTTAAAATTTGCTCATCATTGAGATATGCTGTTGGATTTTTGCGCACCCTCAAAGCAACTTCCAAAGCATTGGAAACAGGGCATAAATTGTTATCCAACGCCCATTGTGCAGCCTCTGTTTTAGAAATCACGGTTTCTCTGCGCAGCGTATAAATTCCTCTGGCAATATCCAACAGCCAGCCGAAAGAGTAAATGCTGCGTCCGGTCGTTTGTGCATATTTTCGTATGCTCTCATAGTGCTTTCGGACATCTGCATGGAAATCACGGTATTCCGGCATTTTTAACCGACTGCGGATATCCTGCCCATATAATAATTTGCCGTTTTGCAATAATTCCGCCATGCAAAAACTATCAAAAGAATATGTGTCTGTGATACGCTGTCCGCTGCTTCCCCAGTAAACTACACAGTCGGATTTTTGGGAACAAAAAGCAGTAAGCGTGAGCATTCCGCCCTCAAATGAACGGTAATATTTATTCTCCGGCTCACTTTCCAGCAGCTTCTGCCGCAGCGTTACAAGCTCCTGAGCCTGATTCTGTGAAATGCGTTTTTGCGTCAGCACTAAAATATCAATATCGCTCCATCCCAATCTGAAATCATTCAGCACAGATGATCCATAGAGATAAATAGACAGCTGATTATCCGCAAGAATTTCACTGACAGCGGAAACCATGCTGCTGACAGCCTTTTGTCTGAAATACGGTTCTCTTTTATCCATCTCTAACTCCTTTTGTTGATTGCTCATCTTGTATCACCGCAACTTCCGATTTATCACTTTGATTATATCATCGGCGCATATTCCGAAAACACTAAAGCAAGCGATATTCACCGTTAATTCACGGTAAATATCGCTTGCTTCATAAAATCTATATCAGAACAGATCGCCGTATTTAACCCACATTTCCATAGAGTTCGGCGTTCCCGCCACAGCCGCTCTGAGAACGGTTTTCGTATCTTTCATGGACGGTGAAGCGCACTTGCTTCCAACGCTGATATCGCCGTCCGCCGTTTTAAGGCTTCCGCTCTTAAAGCTCATATGTGAAACACCTTTGCTCGCGGACTTATCCGAAACAACGCGCTTTACTACCGAAGCAAGCTCCTTTGCGGGGAAACCGTATCTGCTCTGCGCGTCAAAGCTTCTGTCGGTCATCTCTGAGGTCACAGCGTCTCTCATCTTTCTGTTCATACCGAGGATATTGCCTTTTCTGTCCACGGAAAGCTCGGAGATATCCTGTCCGAAGCATTTTTTCAGAGCCTCTGCCACCTCGGGATAGTATGCCTCGGTCATTTTTCCGTTCAGAATTTTGGAGCCGCCCGCCACGGTTTCAAGACTTACCTTTTTCATGGCTTTATTCAAAGCGGACTGTACGCCGTCAAGATACTGCTCGTCGGAAATACTTGTAATCTTAGCCTCTCCGCTGTTCATGTCGTAATCGAACTCAAAGCTGATATTTTCGGGTACGCCTGCGCTTGAAAGCTCTTTCTTCATAGCGGCATCAAAATTTTCGCAGGTTTTTGAAAGAGTTACCATTGACTTAGCCGCCTGAACACGGTAATCGCTCATACTCGCGGAAGTTCCCGACGTCAGCAGAGAGTTCCCCAGTATATTTGAATAACGATCCATATTCTTGACATTAACGTTCGAAGACTTATTCTTGTTCTGAGTGCGCATGGACATAGCCTCACTCATGCGGGCAGAACGGTTTGAAGTCAGTCCTCTTGCGCTGATGTAACGGCGTATGCTGGTTAAATTTCTTAACATATGAAAATCCCCTTTTTGCCATATTCCATTATAATATATATCGGTCGGAATTTCTAAAACTTTAGGAAAAAATTCAAATTTTTTTATTATTTTACGATATCCTCTATTCTGACGCTGCTGCCCGCAAGTCCGAGAGCGCTGTCCACAGGCAGGGAGAAGCATATGCCGCGGTTTTCAGTCAGTATCCCCGCCGCGTCAAGGATATTCTGCATGACCCGCTCCCTGTCCTCTTTGCTGACCACGATCAGGACAACGTCCTTTTCGGGCTGAATGGATATCCCAAGGAACTTAGCCGCTTCTTCGCCGCCCAGTCCCAGACCGTGCAGAAGCGTTCCTCCACGCGCGCCCGCGGCTTTTGAGGCTTCCTTGACCGCCTCAAAGCCGCCGCGGTTCACAATGGTAATTATCAGTTCGTACTTGACCTCGGACATTCCGCTCTCTCCCTCCGTTTCGGGTTTTGTACCGTTTATCGCAAACGCCGTTCCCGACGCGCCGTTCAGTGGTACCGTAAAGGCTATTCCCGTGCCCGCCTCGCTCAGACGCAGCTTTTTATTGAACACGTCATAAAGCTCCATAACACGTCCGTTGGGGACGAACACCGCGGCGATCACTTTCTTGTTATCGCCCAGACCCAGATAATCCAGCATAGCCGAATCCGCCGAGCCGTGTCCGTGAAGCAGGAAGCGGCACGGCAGACTTTCCGCCGACAGGATATTCTGCACGTCCTGCGCACGTCTGTAGTCCGCTATCAGAAACATTGCTTTCACTGTCCGCCGCTCCTTTCAAAATTATCCGTAAACACCGCTCTGTCGCAGCTTTCGTCCAGAATAATGGGGAAAAGCTGTCCGCTCTTCGCTGTCTCGACAGACGGCTCCGCAGCGCGCTTTGATTTCTTGAATCTGCTTATAAGTCCCAGTATCTGGATAGTCAGAAGCGGGGTCATTGCTACCATTGCCACTATGCCGAACGCGTCTGTGGAAATTATTCCTCCCCGCGCCGCGCAGGCTCCCGTAGCAAGAGGAAGCAGGAACGTAGCCGTGAGAGGTCCGGAAGCAACTCCGCCCGCGTCGAATGCAACCGACGTGAAGATCGGCGGTACGAAAAGGCTGATGATAAGCGCAAGGGCATATCCGGGTATCAAAAACCAGAGAATGGATACTCCCGTCAGAACGCGTATCATGGATATTCCCACCGATACCGCAACGCCAAGCGCAAGGCTTATTCCAAGCGAGCGACCCGATATGCCGCCCTCCGTTATGGTCTCTACCTGCTTTTTAAGAACGTGTACTGCAGGCTCGGCAGATACGATAAAGTAGCCTATAAGCATTCCTATCGGGATAAGCAGCCACGAGACCTTTCCTCCAGCCAGACTTTCCCCTATGTGCTGACCGATTGGCATAAAGCCCACGTTTGCTCCCGTAAGGAACAGAACCAGTCCCACGTATGTAAAGCCAAGTCCCACAAAAATTTTCAGCATGGTCTTTCTGTCAAGCTTTAGGAAGATAAGGTCGAAAACGATAAAAAATGCTACCGTCGGCACAAACGCCGATGCCACGTCCTCTATGTAATGAGGAAACGCCCGCAGGAACTGACGGAACGCCTCGGAAATGG
>CAMWVO010000283.1 GCA_947177695.1 uncultured Clostridia bacterium | reverse complement strand
TTCTGTACTTTGTGCAGCTTAACACCGTAAGCAATATTTCAATAGCTGCAAAAACCGCAAATAAAACAACTCCCATTTTAAAAACTCCATTAATTTCATTTTGTATTTCAGCTGATGTATTCAGTATACATTACACAGCAAAAGAAATCAACGGGAAAAAAGTAAAGTGCAATTTTGGACGGTAAAATGCAGACGCATACTGTTAATTTTTTAGCAGAAGTATTCATAAGTCCTGTCCATTATATGCCGAAAACTGAGCTCTGTAAATTTTTAAAAGCCGGTATTGATTTTTTTTTCAAAATAGTGTACAATTAAAATGGTTTATTGTATCAAATTGCGCTTTGAAATATTACCTTACGAAAGGATCATTATATGGAAAGAAAATACACCGTCCTGATCGTTGACGATTCGGAAAAAAATATCGGGATGATGTCGAAAATGCTCGGCGGCAGCTATGAGCTGATAACGGCGTCCAACGGCATAGACGCGCTGGAGGTCATGCGCGGCGAGCGCTGCCCCGACGTCGTGCTGCTTGATATGCTTGCGTCCAAGCCCGACGGCTATGATATTCTGCGTATAATGAGCGAAGACGAGACGCTGCGTTTTATCCCCGTCATTGCTGTAACGTCCGACAGCGATCCTGATGCCCGCGCACGCGCCTTCGAGCTTGGCGCGGTGGATTTTCTGCCGTGCAGCGAGGATACAGGCATTATTCAATATCGCGTAAGAAGCGTCCTTCGGCTTTGCGAAATGAATAAAATGCGCCGCGAGAACGAGCGGCTGCGCGCCGAAGAGAACGACAAAAGAAATCAGTCGCTTCTCCGGACCGTGATAAATAACGCGCCGGGCGGCATCGCGTTTTTGGAGCGCGGCAGCGACGGGAAGCTGCGCATGGTATTCGTAAGCCGCGGGCTTGCCGATATGCTTGGGTTCTCAAGCGTTGACGATTGCATTGATATGTTTTCCGACCGCCCCTTATTCGGAGTTTCGGGAGACGACGCGTCAATTCTCCGCGGGCTTATCGCCGAGATCCCCGAAACGGGCGGAAGCTTCAAATACGAGTTCAGATACAACCCCAGCGAAGACATCGACCTTTGGCTTTCTATGCACTGCCGGCTTATATACGGCGGCAACGGCAGGCTGAAGCTCTGCGCGTTTATCACGAACGTCACCAAGGAGAAGCATTACGAGGATGAGCTTCGTTCTGCCGCTTATTTTGATTCGCTGACGGGCTTGTACAACCGTCACGCGTTCATCAAAAACGCTCGCCGCGTTATCGACGAAGACCCGCTGACGCAGTTTTCACTTATGCTGCTGAATATCGGTTCGTTCAAGGTCGTAAACGATCTGTTTGGGCGCGACGTCGGCGACAAGGTGCTTGCGGTGATCGCAAACGCTGTGCGTGAGTTGGTCGCGGACAAGGGCGTTTACGCGCGTTTTTTTTCGGACAATTTCGTTGTGCTGACTCCGTGTAACGAGTGCGGAGTTCAGCCTCAGACTATGCTTGACGCGGTCGGGAAAGCTGTCGCGCAAAGCGGGCTTCTGTCCCACGAGATACAGTATTATATCGGAGTTTACACCGTCGCCGACCGTTCGATGTCTGTGGAAAGTATGGCAGACCGCGCCGCAATAGCTTGCAGCTCGATAAACGGCAGCTATCAGGAGCATATTGCGTTTTACAACGAGGAAATGCGTCTTGCTCTGCTTGAGGAACAGGCGCTGTGCGACGACAGCCGCCGCGCCATTCATGACGGTGAATTCTGCGTGTACTATCAGCCGGTTTACGGCATAAAGGCTAAGAAGTTCGTAAGCGCCGAGGCGCTGGTTCGCTGGAATCACCCCGCAAAGGGCATGATAAGTCCCGGAAAGTTCGTGCCGGTGTTCGAGAAAAACGGCTTTATCGCAGAGCTTGACCTGTACGTTCTGGAGCAGGTCTGCATATATATGAAGCGCCGCCGCGACAGCGGGCTGCCGCAGTTCCCGATCTCGGTGAACATCTCGCGCATGAGTCTTTACGATCCCAGGCTTTACGATACGATAAGCGAGCTTACAGACCGCTATGAGATCGACCCGAAATTCTTCCGGATAGAGATCACGGAAAGCGCCTACAACGACAATCCCGCTCAGCTTCTCGAAACCGTCGGCAAGCTCCGCGGAAAGTGCTATCCGGTTCTTATGGACGATTTCGGAAGCGGCTATTCGTCGCTCAACACCCTAAAGGATATCCCGATAGACATTCTCAAGCTGGATATGAAATTTATGCAGGGCTTTGAGAAAAACGGAAAGGTCGGCACGATCGTAACGTCCGTTGCCCGTATGTCCAAGTGGCTGAATATCCCGCTGCTTGCCGAGGGCGTTGAAACGAAGGCGCAGTTCGACTTTTTGTCCAGCGTCGGCTGTGCGTATATACAGGGCTTCTATTTCGCGCGCCCTGTTCCGGAGGAGGAGCTTACGCGGCTTATCACTCTTGAGGGAGTAAGCGGCAGCGGGGATATCGAGACTTATGCGCTGGGCGATGACGTAAACGAGCTTCTCGGAAGCAGCGCGCTTGTGTCGAAGCTGATAAGCGGCGCGTTCGGCGGGTTCGGTATCTATGAGATGTACGACAACAAGCTTGAAGCTCTGCGGGTGAACGATGGCTATATGAAAATTATGGGCTATACGCCTGAGGACTTCAACGGGGAAAACGTAAACGTCTGGGATATGATGGAGCCGGAGGACGCCGAGCGTTCGCGGAACGCGTGCCTTGAGGCTCTGCGGACGGACGAGGCTGTCCATGCGGCGGTTCGCAGATACGACAAAAACGGTAATCTGAGGTATCTGGACGGCGTTCACAGAAGGCTTGGCGGAACATATGAAAATCCGATACTCTGTATTGCGTTCAACGACATCACGGAGCAGCGTGAAAGCGAGCGGAAGCTTCAGCTCGCTTACAACGAGATCGAGGAGATCATCAACGCCACGGATTCCGTCATCGCCGACAGCGATCTCGAAAACGGCACTATTTTCAGCGTCGGCGACCTTTCGGATTACAATGTCGATATGAATAACATAGGCGAGCCGAAAATAAGCTACGAAAAATACAGCATTACCGTTCACCCCGACGACCGCAAGGCGGCGAGAAAATTCAGCAGTATACAAAAGGCGGGGAAATTTTCCGAGGAGCTGCGTATTTTCAACTTTAAGGATAACCGGTATTATTGGTGGAGATTTACCAGCGTCCACTCGGTGAACGGCGCGGGAGAGATCACCCGAACGCTCAGCGTCGCAAGCAACATTGACGCGGAAAAGCGCGCGCGGCTGGAACTTGAACAGGAGCGCAGCCACGTTGACGAGGTAATGAACAAGCTGGGCGCGGGCATTCTCACCGTGGAGGTATACGGCGAGCGCAAGGCGCATATCATTTTCAGCAACGACAGCTTCTGGAAGATAATCGGCGTTGAGAGGACCGACGATCTTTCCTTCTTCGACAAGGTCTATTCCGGAGTCGACAAGGAAGGACTTCGGGAAATAGAGGACGCCGTAAAAATGGGCGGAAAATCGAATATCTTCTACAGCATAACGCGGCAGAACGGCGAGAACGCCATGCTTGAGCTGTCGGTGGGTCTTGCCAGCGTTGACGAAAGCCGCCGCGTCTATATGGTGATCGTTTCAGATGTTACCGCGCAGTATAACGACCGCCTGAAGTTCGAGGCTATCGTCCGCAATTTCCACGACGGGCTTGCGCT
>CAMWVO010000282.1 GCA_947177695.1 uncultured Clostridia bacterium | reverse complement strand
CCTTTCACCGTTTTGAACGATATGCGCCTGCGGGCGCAAGAGGGGTATTTCGCCGCCTGCGGGCGGCGACCAAAGGGCTCCGCCCTCTGGACTTCTGCGAGCTGGGCTCAGCTCGACCAGCTGATGTCGGCGGCTTCGCCGCCTAAGTGCTTGCTACATAGTGCGTAGTGCAAATCAAAATTTATCGCCTTTATCGGCAAAACTAAAGGGTACTGCACTCGCAGTACCCTTTAAAATTATCAAACCAGTGAAATAATAGCCATTTCAGCAGCGTCGCCCCGTCTGGGACCGATCTTGACGATCCTTGTATAGCCGCCGTTTCTGTCGGCATACTTGGGTGCGATATCGTCAAACAGCTTCTTTACCACGTCCTCCTTGGTGACGTAAGCAAGAACCTGACGCTTGGAGTGCAGGTCGTTGGTCTTGGCGGTGGTGATCATCTTTTCCGCCATAGCGCGAACCTCTTTGGCTCTGGTTACTGTAGTTTCGATCTTGCCGTTCTCAAGCAGGTATGTTACCATAGCTCTGAGCATAGCTTTTCTGTGGTCGCTTGTGCGTCCGAGTTTTCTGGTTCCCGGCATTTATATTCACTCCTAACATATCAAAGTATTCGGCGTTTTCGGGCAGCGCCGTATTATTCCTCCTCGGAGCTGAGATCGAAGCCCAGTGACTGGAGCTTCTCCTTGACCTCGTCGAAGGATTTTTTGCCCAGGTTTCTGACCTTCATCATTTCCTCTTCGGACTTGTTGATAAGGTCGTCCACCGTGTTTATTCCCGCTCTCTTCAAGCAGTTGAAGGAACGTACTGACAAGTCAAGTTCCTCAATGGTCATCTCAAGGATCTTTTCTTTACCCTTGTCGTCCTTTTCGATCATTATTTCTGTGATCGCGGATTCATCGGAAAGCTCGGTAAACGGCTTCAGATGCTCAATGAGGAGATTGGCTGCCTGTGAAACAGCCTCTTTTGCGGATACGACGCCGTCCGTCCAGACTTCGAGAATAAGCTTGTCGTAGTCTGTTACCTGACCGAGACGGGTATCCTCAACAGAGTAGTTCACCTTCAGTACAGGGGTATAGATGGAATCCACCGCGATAACGTCGATGCCGAAGCCCGAAACCTGCTTGTTCTTTTCAGCAGGAACGTAGCCTCGTCCCTTATCGATGGTGATCTCCATATAAAGCTTAGCGTCCTTGCCGAGTGTAGCAATATGCATTTCCGGAACAAGAATATCCACTTCGGAGTCAGTTTTAATGTCACCCGCAGTTACCTCGCACTCGTCCTCCGCTTCCACATAGACCGTCTTGGGTCCCTCGCTGTGAAGCTTTGCGGTAAGTCCTTTAAGGTTAAGGACGATCTCTGTAACGTCCTCCTTAACGCCGGGAACTGTAGACAGCTCGTGGTGAACGCCGTCGATCTTGACGGAGGTCACAGCCACGCCGGGAAGAGAAGAGAGCAGAACACGTCTCAGGCTGTTGCCGAGAGTGTGTCCGTATCCGCGCTCCAGCGGAGCAACAGTGAATTTGCCGTAGGTTCCGTTGCTTTTAAGCTCGACGGTCTCGATTTCCGCCTTCTGAATTGGTTCAAGCATGATAAAACCCTCCTATTTTGAGTTGCGGATAACGTATTCTGCCTATTACTTGGAGTACAGCTCGACAATAAGGTGAGTCTGAGTCTCGTAGTCCAGATCCTCGGGAACGGGCATACGAACCACCTTAGCTGCAAAGTCCGCCTTGTTGGGTTCAAGCCAGAGAGGAACAACTCTGCCGGCAGTCTGCTCAACAACAGCCTTGAACTTCTCGCTGCTGCGGCTGCCCTCGTAGAGAGCGATAACGTCTCCAACCTTAACTCTGTAGGACGGAATGTTAACGCGCTTGCCGTTTACTGTGAAGTGCCTGTGAGTAACAAGCTGTCTTGCCTCGCGTCTTGTGAGGGAAAGACCCATTCTGTAAACGATATTGTCAAGTCTGGATTCAAGAATGGTGATAAGGTTGTCACCTGTCTTGCCTTCCATCTTTTCAGCGATCTCAAAATAGTGAGCAAAGGGCTTTTCGAGAACGCCGTAGATGAACTTCAGCTTCTGCTTTTCTTTCAGCTGCATGCCGTACTCTGAAACCTTTTTTCTGTTGTTGGCGCCGGGATTTCTGTTGGACTCTTTGGAAATACCCATTACCATAGGGCTGATGCCCAGATATCTGCACCTTTTGAGGATAGGTTCTTTATTCAAAGCCATATTAGTAACACCTCCTGTAAATTAGACGCGTCTTCTCTTGGGAGGACGGCATCCGTTGTGGGGAATAGGAGTAACATCCTTGATGAGCTTTACCTCAAGACCTACTGTCTGGAGAGCTCTGATAGCAGCCTCACGTCCTGCGCCGGGTCCCTTAACGTAAACCTCAACGGTTTTGAGACCGTGCTCCATAGCAGCCTTAGCGGCTGTCTCGGCAGCAGTCTGAGCTGCGAAAGGCGTGGATTTCTTGGAGCCTCTGAAGCCGAGTCCGCCGGCGGAAGCCCATGAGATCGCGTTGCCCTGAGTATCTGTGATCGTTACGATCGTGTTGTTGAAAGTGGACTGAATATGAACAGCTCCATTTTCAATGTTCTTGCGCTCGCGGCGTCTCTTGATAACTGTCTTTTTACCTTTGACCTGAGCCATTTGATTAGTCCCTCCTTACTTCTTCTTGTTTGCGATGGTCTTTACGGGACCCTTGCGGGTTCTTGCGTTTGTCTTGGTTCTCTGACCTCTTACGGGCAGACCCTTTCTGTGACGAACGCCTCTGTAGCAGCCGATCTCAACAAGTCTCTTGATGTTAAGAGCAACGTTTCTTCTCAGGTCGCCCTCAACCATGATGTTGTGATCGATATATTCACGAAGCTTAGCTACGTCGTCCTCGGTAAGATCCTTGACTCTTGTGTCGGGATTTACGCCTGTGCTTGCGAGGATAACTTCAGCGGATTTACGTCCGATGCCGTAGATATAAGTGAGACCGATCTCGACTCTCTTGTTCTTCGGCAGGTCAACGCCGGCAATACGTGCCATTACAATACACCTCCATGTTAGATTGGGTAATTCTTGCTGATTTT
Organism: uncultured Clostridia bacterium; assembly: GCA_947177695.1. Taxonomy (GTDB): domain Bacteria; phylum Bacillota; class Clostridia; order Oscillospirales; family Ruminococcaceae; genus RGIG8773. The sequence continues at coordinate 653 of CAMWVO010000282.1, read as the reverse complement.
AATTGTCCGGATTTCTCTGCTCCTCCCGCAGCTTAAACTGTTCAAGTTAGAGCAGGACGCAGGAGACGAGAATTTACATCTCCCGACCGCCTCCGACAGTCTGTAAAAGCCTTATCTGGCTGTAGGCACTGCCTACCCCTGACGCTGCTTGTGCTTGGGGTTCTCGCAGATGATCATGACTTTGCCTTTTCTCTTGATAACCTTGCACTTTTCGCAGATAGGCTTAACTGAAGGTCTTACTTTCATGTTAAATACCTCCTTCGTATCTTAGAAAACTTACTTATTATTTTGCTCTCCATGTGATCCTTCCCTTGGACAGGTCGTAGGGGGACATCTCCACCGTGACCTTGTCGCCCGGAACGATCCTGATATAGTTCATTCTGAGCTTGCCCGAAACGTGGGCGAGAATTTTGTGTCCGTTGGCAAGTTCCACCTGGAACATTGCGTTAGGCAGAGCTTCAATGACTGTGCCCTCAATCTCGATAACATCTTCCTTAGACAAGCAAATGCCTCCTTATGGGTTCGATATTTCGACGGGAGCGTCGTCCTGCGCACCGTCCGTAAATCTGCGGACAGCGGCTCTCAGCCCTCTGTCTGTCAGATCGCATAGATCAATCTGTCTCTTTTAAACATCTGACGCTGCCGACGATATT
>CAMWVO010000281.1 GCA_947177695.1 uncultured Clostridia bacterium | reverse complement strand
CTATATATATTGGCAAAAGACGGAGGTTTTACTTATGTGCGGCTTTGTAGGCTTTACAAATACACGGAACGATTCAAATAAAATTGTGGAATCAATGATGGAAAAAATCAGACACCGCGGTCCCGATTCGGGCGGAAAGCACGTTGACGGCGATATCGCTCTCGGTTTTCGCCGTCTGAGCATTATCGACATAACCGCTTCGGGCGACCAGCCCATGTACAACGAGGACAAAACAAAAATACTGCTTTTCAACGGCGAGATATACAACTATCAGTCTATCCGCACCGAGCTTATTGCGGCTGGACACAAATTTAACAGCAACGCTGATTCGGAGGTGGTACTCCACGGCTACGAGGAGTACGGCGAAAAGCTGCTTAACAAGCTTCGGGGTATGTTCGCGTTTGTCATCTGGGATACCGTAAAAAAGGAGCTTTTCGGCGCGCGGGACTTCTTCGGCATCAAGCCGCTGTACTACGCCAAAATGAACGGCACATTCATGTTCGGCTCGGAGATAAAGGCGTTCCTTGTCCACCCAGATTTCACCAAGGAGCTTAACGAGGCGGCTCTGGAAAACTATCTGACGTTCCAGTATTCGCCCACCACCGAGACCTTTTTCAAGAACGTCTACAAGCTTCCTCCCGCTCACTGCTTCAAATATGCGGACGGAAAGCTGGATATTTCCCGCTACTGGGACATTCACTTCGACCCCGACGAAACTCCCGATCTGGACAAATGGGTGGACGAGATTTCCGATATTTTCCACAACTCTGTGGAGGCGCACAAGATTTCCGACGTTGAGGTGGGAAGCTTCCTCTCCAGCGGCGTGGATTCCAGCTATGTGGCTTCCGTCGCAAATGTTGACAAGACCTTTACCGTAGGCTTCGGAGAGGACGAAAAGTACAACGAGATAGGCTGGGCAAAGGAATTTTCCAAATACATCGGCAAAGAAAACATAAGCAAGGTCATCACCCCCGAAGAGTACTGGAACAACATATCCAAGATACAATACCACATGGACGAACCCCTTGCCGACCCCTCATGCATTGCGTTGTACTTCGTCTGCAACAAGGCTTCGGAGTACGTCAAGGTGGTGCTTTCGGGCGAGGGCGCGGACGAGATCTTCGGCGGCTACAACATCTACAAGGAACCCATGTCAATGCCCGCCTATAACGCTATCCCGCGTCCCATAAGGAGAGCCATCGGCGCAGTCGCGGAAAAGCTTCCCGCCAAAAGAGGTGTGAACTTTCTTGTCCGCCGCGGAAAGGATCTGGAGGAACGCTTTATCGGCAACGCCTATATGTTCAGCGAAAAGGACCGCAAGGCTCTGCTGAAAATAAAGACGGACGCTCCTCCTGCCACAGAGATAACAAAGCCTTTCTACGACAAGGTTAAGGACGCCGACGCCGTTACAAAAATGCAGTACCTCGACCTGCACCTGTGGATGACAGGGGATATCCTGCTGAAAGCGGATAAAATGTCCATGGCAAACAGTCTGGAGCTTCGCGTGCCGTTCCTCGACAAGGAGGTCATGGCGGTTGCGGAGAGGATTCCCGCCAAGTACCGTGTTACCGATGAAAACACAAAATTTGCCATGAGAAAGGCAGCTCTGAGAGCTGCTCCGCCTCAGACGGCAAACAAGAAAAAGCTGGGATTCCCTGTACCTATCCGCGTGTGGCTAAAAGAGGACAAATACTACGGCATAGTCAAGGAGCATTTCACCTCTCCCGCCGCAGAGCATTTTTTCAACACGGAGCTGCTGATAAAACTGCTTGACGAACACCGCGACGGCAAGTACGACAACAGCCGCAAAATATGGACGATATTTATTTTCCTTGTGTGGTACAAGGTTTACTTTGAATAAAAGCGGTCGCGCAAACCGCCTCCTATGGTTTTTCCTGCCATAGGAGGCGGTTTTTGTTTTTGTCCCGCAGCAAAGCTTGCCATGCTTGCCGCTGTATAAATATCCTGACATTTTTTGCACATTACTATTGACAAAAAGGCTTTTTTCTGGTATAATGTAAATTGCTTTAACGCTTTAAAGTTAATCCGATTTTATGTACTAAATCAAAGGTGGTTATTTTATGATCTACGCAATACTTATCTTGTATCTGGCGGTAATGCTCGGTATAGGCGTTTACTGCCGCAAAAAAACCTCGTCGGTTTCTGACTTCGTTCTCGGCGGAAGAAGCCTCGGAGGCTGGTTCACGGCGTTTGCATACGGTACGTCCTATTTCTCCGCGGTGGTTTTCATCGGCTACGCTGGACAGTTCGGCTGGAGCTACGGCGTGTCCGCGGCATGGGTCGGTATCGGAAACGCCGTTATCGGTTCAATGCTCGCATGGATGATACTGGGAAAACGTACCAGAATTATCACCAAGCACCTTAACGCGTCCACAATGCCCGAATATTTTGAGAAAAGATTTTCCTCAAAAGGTCTAAAGATCGTTTCGGCAGTTATTGTTTTCCTGTTCCTTATTCCTTATACAGCTTCTGTCTATAACGGACTTTCCCGTCTGTTCGGAATGGCGTTCAACATTCCCTATTCCGCGTGCCTTATCGGTATGGCGGTTCTTACGGCGGCATACGTTATCCTCGGCGGCTATAAGGCTACAGCTATAAACGACTTCGTTCAGGGCATAATAATGCTCATAGGAATTGCCGCAGTCGTTATCTGCGTTATCAACGGAAAGGGCGGCTGGAGTACGGCTCTCGCTTCTCTGGGTGAGATAACCGACAAGGGCGTACCTGCAAATACTCTGAACAGCCTGTTCGGTCCCGACCCGATAAATCTTATCGGCGTAGTTATCCTTACATCCCTCGGCACATGGGGACTTCCCCAGATGGTGCAGAAATTCTACGCCATCAAGGACAACAAGGCTATCACCCGCGGAACTATCATCTCCACATTTTTCGCGCTCGTAGTTGCGGGCGGCTCGTACCTTATGGGCGGCTTCGGCAGACTTTACGGCGCAGCCGACGCGGAGACCGCAGAAGCAACCGGAAGAACTCTTATCGAAACAGGCTCAAACGGAAAGCTTGCATTTGACTCTATCGTTCCCGCAATGCTCCGTGCGGCTCTGCCCGAGGTTCTTATAGGAATAGTAGTGGTACTGGTTCTGTCCGCGTCAATGTCAACACTGTCCTCGCTGGTGCTTACATCAAGCTCCACACTTACCATCGACCTTATCAAGCCCTTTATGAAAAAGGAAATGGACGAGAAAAAGCAGGTTCTGGTAATGCGTGTGCTTATCGCCATATTCCTTATCGTTTCTGTAATTATCGCTCTTAACCCCAACGCCTATATCACAACGCTTATGTCTATCTCATGGGGCGCGCTGGCAGGAGCTTTCCTTGCGCCGTTTATGTACGGACTTTTCTCCCGCAAGACAACTTCCGCCGCAGTATGGGCAAGCTTTGCTACAGGTATCGGCATTACCGTTATCCATATGTTCATATTCAGTCTGGGATTTTTCCCCGAAGCAACGAAAGCGGCTGCTTCCCTCAAGCTTAATATGGCTTCTCCCATAAACGCGGGAGCTATCGCAATGATCGTGGGACTTATAATAGTACCGCTTGTAAGCTCCTTTACAAAGGTAACAAATACCGAAAAGGTAGAGGAAATTTTTGCCGACTGCGAAAAGCAGCTTGCAAGTAACGAGTAAGTAAAATAAACAGGCGGCGAGGCCGCCGACTAAAGCTGGTCCAGCTGAGCACAGCTGGCGAGGTTTCCAAAGGGCG
>CAMWVO010000280.1 GCA_947177695.1 uncultured Clostridia bacterium | reverse complement strand
GCCTATTACTTCACTGTCGTTTTGCGCGCCGCCGATTTCGAGAAATTCCGCAAATTTGTAATCTCCTGTGTATTTTACCGCCGTAAGACCGTTTTCAAGACGGGATATCTTATCGGTTATTTCGGCTGTAATGTTCGTTATATTGCCATCTGCCTGTGTTTCAGTGACTGCTTCAGGAATATCGCCGCTGCAGGAGGAAAGTAAAATCACCGTAAAAACTGCGGAAATTATTTTTTTAAATATGCGCACCGTTTTCATACCTTATAAATCATTCTTTCCCGTTCATGCACTTTTGTCACACATGCACTTCTCGCAGACAACTATTTCGCCCTTTGAATTTTCATCATCGCGGATAATTTCGCCTACAGCGGGAACGCATATCCTGCCCGACGCAGGATTTTTTATACTTGCGACAGGAGTTGTAATGCAGGCGTTTACGTCGGATTTTTCAAAGCACAGATCCGTGTCGGTCATTTCGCAGTTTATCAGCTTCAGATTTTTGCAGTAACAAAGTGGCTGAGTGCCGATAATTTTACAGTTCTCAAGAGTTAATCCGTCCGAGTACCATGCAAGGTATTCTCCTTTTACTATACTGTTTTTTACAGTAACATTTTCGGCGTGCCAGAATGCGTCCTTTGTGTCAAAAACGCAGTTTTTAAAAACGGAATTTTTAATGTACTGGAAAGAATATTTACCCTTGAAATCAACATCGGAAAAGTCGAGATTTTCGGAGCGCATCATAAAATATTCGCTTATCGCTGTACAGTTCTCCATTCTGATACCGTATACCGACCAGCCGAACTCCGGAGAAATAATATCGCAGTTTTTCAGTCGGACGTTCCTGCATTCGCGAAGAGCCTTTATTCCGTGCATTTTTGTATCGGATATTTCAATATTTTCCGAGTACCACAGCGCCGCGCGGCAAAGCTCAGTCATTTCCGAACCGGAAACTTTAAGTCCGCTGTCGTGCCAGAACGGATACCGCAAATTAAAAAAGCAATTCTCCGCAGTAATTTCCGAGCATTCCTTAAATGCGCTTTCGCCGTCGGCAGGACCGTCAAAACGGCAGTTTCTTGCCGTTAAATTTTTGCTTCCGTAAAGAGCGCGTTCCTCGTCAAAAATCTTATTTTCAATAGTGACCATGATAATGCTCCTTTTCTGTATTCGTTTGGAATTTATCGGTTTAATTTATTTCATTTATAGCATCTTAAAATAAATGTTGTTCTTATTTTTTGGGGCTTTATTCTGATTTTATTTTAACATACATTTTAAAAAATAGCAAATACTTATATCGAATAAAAGCATATGCTCAAAAGGTATATGAGATTTGATATGTCATCGTATTTCATATAACGCGTCAAGAAATTTGCCTGCCGCCTTTGTGTGGGTCTGATATTTTTTCCAGATGATCTGCATCGGCGCTTCGACAACAGGGGAAAGCGGTCGGAAGCAAAGTCTGCTTTTGCCGCTGACGTTGAAAAGCTTGTCGAAGCATATCACGTATCCGACGCCTTCGTCCGCGAGTATCATAGCGTTTGTGGCAAGATTATAAGTTGCCCTTATGTTCAGTTTGTCAATATCGCAGCCGAACCATTCGGAAATAACGTCGTTCCTGTTCATTTCCCGCCAAATTATAAGCGGCTTGTCACGCAGGTCGTCGGCAGTAATAAATTCCTTTTTGGAAAGGTCGGTATTTTTTCGCATAAGCACGCCCCAAACGTCCTTTGCAGGCAGTATGATATGATCGTATTTGTCGCGGTCGGCGTTTCCAAAAACCAGTCCGAAATCCGCAAGTCCCTTGTCAAGCTGTTCCATAACAAACGGACTGTTTCCGCTCACAAAGTGATATTTTATCAGCGGGTAATCTGCTTCAAGCTTTTTTATCAGATTTGCGATAAGTCTTATACCGTCGGTTTCTCCCGCCGCAATGCAGATATCTCCCGCAATTCCTTGATCGGAAAGAGCGATCTCGTTTTCCGTTCGGCGAACAAGCTCAACCATTTCCTCCGCACGTTTCCGCAGGATCATTCCCTCCTCTGTGAGAGTTATCCGATGGCTTCCTCTTGTAAAAAGAATTTTCCCCAGCTCGTCCTCCAGATCCTTTATCTGCCTTGAGAGCGTTGGCTGGGAAATGTGCAGGGATTCCGCCGCTCCCGAAATGCTTTGTTCTCTTGCAATTGCAAGAAAATATTTTAACACGCGAATTTCCATATCATTCCTCCGTGATTTTTATTTAATTATACCCCATATGGCTATGCCTGTCAAGCATAACGTGATATTTGATATAAGTATTTGCTATTTTGAGAATTGCGTGTTAAACTAAAGTAAAGCAAATATTCAAAAGGCTGAGCCTTTACCCCTGCCGCCGTAATGTGGCGGAAATGGTAATACTCTGCCGAGACGAAAGATGCTTATGTATCACTGTTCGTCTAATGGGGGGATTTTTATGGATCGTAAAACACGTTCAAAAATTATTGCAAATCTTACCGACGCAGGCTGCGATACGGCTTTGGCGGAGCATTATGCCGACAGCCGCAGCGCAAAAGAGAAAAACGACATCTTAAAATGTCACAGGCAAAAGCTTCTTGACGATCTGCATAAATGTCAGAAGCGGATAGACTGCCTTGACTATCTGATCTATTCTGAAAACAAATCATAACGGAGGGTATCGTATGAATAAAATTATTTCGCTGGTTTTTTCGGCAGTATCCGCAGTAATTCTGGCTTCCTGCGGCAATTTGCAGGAGGCTGCGGAAGGTGAGACCGTTTCGAAGCTGTCGTCTCAGGTCGCGGATACTTTTTCAGAAATTACGGAACATTCATCATATTCGTCACAGGAGGAAAGTAGTATGGAGAAAGTTAAAATTACCGTCGGGGATAAAAGCTTTACGGCGGTACTTTATGATAACGAAACAGCAGACGCTTTTGCTGAAATGCTTCCGATGACTTTGGATATGAGCGAGCTTAACGGAAACGAAAAATATTTTTATCTTTCCGATAATCTGCCCACCGCTTCCGAGCGTCCCGATAAAATTAATACGGGAGATATCATGCTTTACGGTTCGGGCTGCATTGTTCTTTTTTACGACACATTCAACACGTCCTACAGCTACACAAGGATAGGATATACCGAGGACGCGTCGGGACTTGCAAATGCGTTGGGCAAAGGCGGCGTAAGCGTAAAATTCGAGAAAATATCCTGATGACCTGAAAATAATTTTTCCGTAAAAAATATTTATTGCAAACAGTGCGGATATAATAAAAACAGCTGACGCATATGCTTAATGCAGCAGCTGTTTTTTGTTTTGCACACCTGTTGCAGCGAGCATTAATCCCTTTGATCTTCCGTACTTGACAAATTTGCGCGCATGGTGTAATATAGTAATATATGGCATATTTTTTGCCGTCCGAAATTTAATGTAAAGGAATGTGCTTTTATGAGAAAAACCAAGATCGTATGTACTATAGGTCCAGCTACCGACGATGATAAAATTCTCCGCGAAATGATGCTCGCAGGCATGAACGTTGCGAGATTCAATTTTTCCCACGGAGACTATGAAGTTCATAAAAAACGCTTTGAACAGGTAGTTCGCCTGCGCGACGAGCTGGGCTTGCCCATTGCCACAATGCTGGATACCCGCGGACCCGAAATACGTCTCGGAAAGTTTGTTGACGACAAGCCTGTTGAAATTTTCGATGGCGACACATTTACTCTGACCACAGAGGACATTCCCTGCACCGC
>CAMWVO010000279.1 GCA_947177695.1 uncultured Clostridia bacterium | reverse complement strand
TTGTATCTCAATATACCCTTTCGGATACATTAAAATCTTATCCCGTTAACTCATTCATTAACTGACCGTCCTTTTTATACTCTTGGACTTGAGTTCTTTGTTCCTGCAGCATTTCTGCTGCCTGGAATTTCAGGGTCCTTGTATGGTCTTCTTCGTTTCCTGTTGTTCAATTTTCAAGATTCCGGCCCAAACCGTATTTGATTTGGATTGTTCACATCGGGTCACCTTGACCTCTCAGCGGAACTTTTTAAGTATATCACACATTCCCGAGTTTGTCAAGTACTTTTTCAAAATTTCTTTTGGAAATTTTTATCGTCCCCGAAGCGACTTAAATATAATAACACATTAATCGAGTTTTGTCAACAGATTTTTTCAGTTTCAGCGATTTGTCCACATAACTCAAAGCAAAGCGCCAAAATTTACAGCAATATGCACATTCAGCCGTCCAAATCTGCCTCAAAACGTACGATAAACGATTATTCCGCCTGCAATATAAGATTCAAATAATCAAGCTGTTCATCGCGTACGTCCTTGACCTGATTGTCAACGTCGCTTACAACAACGTAAAAATTCTTTACGATAGTGTTGCCAGACTCACTGTCAACATAGTGATACCTGTACACATAGGTAGAGGTATTTGACGTACTCTCTTTTATTATAGTATATGGTTTAAGACCGATCGAGCGTTCCGCGCTTTTGAGAGAATCGCCGAAGCTGACCGCGCTTATTTCTATCTCGGACGCCATTTTGTTGCCCATCCAGTTGTGCTTGATAACCGAGAAATTGTACAAAACAGCCTCGTTTACTGCATCGCTGCCGTCCTTTCTCAGAAGCACCGCCCATTCAGGCACCTCGATACCGCCTACGTTCACGCTTTTTTCCGATTCGCAGATGTAGTTATAGTCCGCAATATGGTTCAGCGCGCCGTATGCCGAGCTTTCGCCGCCTATAAACGCCGTGCCTGTAGTGGACTCAATAATGTCGATATCCCTGCCGAGAGGCACGCTGTCAAAAATTTTGCGTCCCTCGGAGGCTTTTATCGAAGCCGCCACAGATACTATTACAATAATTATCACAACGGCAGCGATCACCGCCGCGATAATTTTCAACGCAAGTTTAAAATTATTCTTTTTATCGGCATTTTTGTTTTTGGACGAACGCCTGCTCTTCTTACTGCGCGAAGCCGTTTCATCGGTTTGAACAGGTATGTCAATATTTACAATTTCCGCGCCGCAGTTACCGCAGAAAATATCGTTATCGTTGGTTTCCTTTCCGCATTCGGGACAGATCATCGGTTTAGCTCCTTTCAAAGCATTTTCCTCAGTATACCACGTTTCCCGAATTTTGTCAATATCCGACGCAAAAGCTTCCTTAAAGGCGTACCCGCAGGCGAATAACGATACAGAAATATCTTTCGTCTCGGAAGAGAATTATTATTAACTTCAAAGTATGGCGGCAAGGGTAAAGGCTCAGCCTTTCGTGCAATTCCGATACAGAAGCTTTTTCTCGTCACGGAAACAAAATTATGCTGCCATCTCTATAGACGGCGGCAAGGGTAAAGGCTCAGCCTTTGTACGGACTACTTCATCATAAATTCCCGTATAATAAACAGTACTATAATGTGGAGCGGATAAAACCCGTAGCAGAAGTATTGAAACATTTTATTGTGTATACCCTGCCGCCCGCGGTACAGCCAAATGGGGATAAGCGCAAGCAAAGCAAGCCCCTGCTGAATAAATTCCACCTCATGACCGAACAGACTGAATTCGTAGTAATATCCTCCCAGCAGCTCCACGTTCAGAACATACAGGCACAGGAACTGACATATCATGCTTTTCCAATTCTGTCCTCGAAAAAAATAAAACGTCAGAACCGTCAGAACGCCCGCACCATAGTAATCAGCCATTACCGCGTAGCCGAGAATAAATCCCGCCAGAGCAAGTCCCGCAGACAGCAGCGCCGCCGTCACAGCCTTAAAGCGCGACATGCATTTTTCAATCAAGAAGATCAGCAGCAAGCTTATGAGGAAAGTCCACAGCACATTCTGGTGGTACGGATAAACTACAGTGCCGCCGTATATCAAATTAAACGGTATTTCCGACAGACACGCCCATAAAAGCATACGCAGCATATATCGCCTCAGATCATGGGTGCAGCGGTATCCCTCCGCGATCATAAACGCGAAGATCGGAAATGCCATACGTCCGATACAGGTCAGCCATTCCTCCGCAGGAAAAAGCGCTGCCCACAAATGATCGCACAGCATGAAGCCCATAGCCAGAATATGAAGTGCGGACGAACTGATATCGAGTCTTGATTTTTGCTCCATCATTTATTCCTCCGCATACTGTTTGTTATTTATTTTATAGTATACTTTCCCGCTGAGATTTTATAAAATGTTAAAATCCATATCAAGCAGCTCCGACAGTTCGTTTATCTCACGGTCGGCAAAACAGCCGCTTTCGGCTTTCTGAACCGAATACAGTCCCTGAACGATACGCACAGTTTTCATGCCGATACTTTTGGCGGGAGAAATGTCGTTGTCCAGCCTGTCGCCGATCATCACACATTCGCACGGCTCACAGCCCGATTCCGATACGGCGCGCTCAAAGAACCGTCTGTCCGGCTTGAACAGATCCACGCACTCGGACAGCAGACATATCCCGAAAAAGTCGGACAAGCCGTCGTTTTTCAGACGTTCCGCTGTATTCGGAGGCTGATTTGCAATAATTCCCAAGCTGTACGACTTTGAAAGCCTTTTTATCACATCAAGAGCGTTAGGGTACAAAATTTCCTTTTGATTTGAGTATGGCTCGTTTTCGGCAATGCCCAGACTTTTCCGCGCGGCGGCAAACGGCGACGGAGCATAAAGCTTCGCCGCTTTCCGCATTTCGGCATAAAAATCCTCGTATGTGATCTGCAAATTTGCCTTTTCTATAAGGTTATCGATACGCTGCTTATCGGACAGCGTTTCGTCGTAAACAGTTCCGCCCAGATCGAAAAACAACCACTTTACTTTCATTCTCCGCTCCTTACGACGCAGTCCGCCTTATCGCACGGTGAGCAGGCTTCGACATAATGACGCTCCGCAGGAAAATAACGGTTGTTATATTTGGCTTTTATCTGCTCCTTATCGCCGATATAGCCGTCCCTTTCAAGAACACGTTCAAGCCTGACCTCTTCGGGAATGTCAATGTATATCATAAGATCAAACGCGTCCCGAAGCTCCTCCCTTTGCAGAAAGATGCCCTCTACGATAACAATGCTTCCCGACGGGATATCGGTCTCACTTAAATAGTATGTATCATTGTCCTTGTCGTACAGCTCTATCTTTGAGTTAAAATCGCCGCGCTTTACAGGCATAACGACCTCATTTATCAGATAGTCGTACCGCCATTGCAGGTTGTAGTAACACTCCCATTCGGCATAGCTGTCATTGTACCTTACCGCTTTCGGGTGGATAAAATCATCTATATGAAGTATCGTAACGCTGTAATTTTCCTCACCGAGCAGCCTGTACAGCTCCTCCGAGACGGTGCTTTTTCCCGCGCCGCCCAAGCCGTCTATCCCGACGATGACCGTGCGGTTTGGGTCATGCAGATTTTTTATTTGCTCATAAATTTTTGCGGATTCCATAGTATCCTCCTGTAAAAAATAGTACTTTATTATAGCATGAAAAGCCGTAAGTGTCAATTGCAAATGCCGTTTTAGCGTTAAATTTTGATTTACGCGACTAACTGTCGTAGCACTTCGGCGGCGCAGCCGCCGAC
>CAMWVO010000278.1 GCA_947177695.1 uncultured Clostridia bacterium | reverse complement strand
CGTTTTATATGTGCCGGAATTGAAGCAGCATTAATGTACTGCCGTTCTGTGAGGGCATTGCTCCTAAAAAGCAGTTTGCCGACGGAATTTACTATAAGTGCCGATAATCATATAAAAAGTGCCGAATAAAATTTTGCATTTGACTATTGACAAAAACGGAATAGGAAAATCCGTGCTGATATGTAATGGCGAAAGTAGGTTCAGACACCAACCGCATTTGACAATATGCAGCTTTTATTGTATAATTGAATACAAAATATTCAGCAAAAGTTTTTGAGGTACATTTATGAAAATTTACGAAAAATCAGAACTTGTACGCAGCATTGCCGAACGTGTGCGGGAACAGGGCGGAACGGCTTATCTTGTCGGAGGCTGCGTTCGTGACAAGCTTCTCGGCAGAGAAAATAAGGATATAGATATCGAGATACATGATATTCCGTCGGATACTCTTGAAACTGTTTTGTCGGAATTCGGAGAAGTAATGAAATTCGGAGCGTCCTTCGGCGTGTACAATATAAAGGGCTATGACATAGATTTCGCCCTGCCGCGGACAGAACGCAAAACAGGAGAAAAACACACGGATTTTGAAATAACTTCAGACCCGTATATGAGTACGGAGAAAGCCTCCAAACGCAGGGATTTTACAATAAACGCACTTATGGAAAACGTCCTGACAGGGAAGATAACAGACCATTGGCACGGTCGGGATGACTTGTCCGCAGGGATAATCCGCCATGTGGACGACGTGACGTTTAAAGAAGATACGCTTCGGGTACTGCGTGCAGCACAGTTTTCGGCGCGTTTTGAATTTGATATCGCAGAGGAAACGCTTGAATTTTGCAAACAGCTGAGCTTGTCCGAATTGTCAAGAGAAAGGGTATTTGCGGAAACGGAAAAAGCCCTGATGAAAGCGGAAAAGCCGTCAGTATTTTTTGAACAGCTCCGCCGTATGGGACACCTCGGTCACTGGTTTCCCGAACTGAAAGACCTGATCGGCGCTGAGCAAAACGAGCAGTACCATCGGGAGGGAGACGTGTGGAACCATACAATGCTCGTGCTTGACGAAGCCGCAAAGCTGCGGAGCAAGGCAAAGCAGCCGCTGTTTTTTATGCTGTCGGCGTTATGTCACGATCTCGGAAAACCGATTTCGGCAACAGTGGGGGAAAACGGAGCAGTCCATACCTATGGACACGAAACAGAGGGACTTCCCATAGCCGAAAAATTTCTGGAGAGACTGACCTCGGACAAAAGGCTTATCAAGTACGTGCTGAACATGACAGAGCTTCATATGCAGCCAAATATCAAGGCTGCGAACAAATCGAGAATAAAATCCACAAATAAAATGTTCGACCTGTCTGTTGAACCATACGACCTGATATTGCTGTCCGAGTGCGACAGCTTGGGCAAGCTTCCCGCAAGTGAAAGCAATACGGATTTTTTGACGGACAGATTAAACGTCTTTTATAAAATGATGAGAGAGCCCTATGTAACAGGTGAGGACTTGATAGCAGCGGGTCTGACGCCATGCGAAGCGTTTTCTGATATTCTCGGATACGCCCATAAGCTGCGTCTTGCAGGGGTAAACAAGGAACACGCTCTCACCCAGACGTTGGCGTACGCCCGAAAGAAAGGATGCGTAAGCAATGACGATAAATGATATCAAAGCTGAACTCAAGACCGAAAAATACGATTTCCTGCGGAACCATAAAAGTCTCGGCAGAAATATGATACTGCTCGGTCTGGGCGGAAGCTATGCCTACGGCACAAACAACGAAAATTCCGACCTTGACGTCAGGGGAGCGGCATTGAACAGCGGCAGGGATATCCTGCTTAAAAAAGATTTCGAGCAGGTAACGGACACCGCAACGGATACAACCGTATACTCTTTTGATAAGCTTATAACGCTGCTGGTGAACTGCAATCCCAACACAATAGAGCTTCTCGGACTGAAGCCTGAGCATTATCTGTATGTTGGCAAAGCTGGGCGGCAGCTGCTGGACAATAGGGAAATATTTCTGTCCCAAAGAGCGGCGCATTCATTCGGCGGGTACGCAAATCAGCAGCTCCGCAGACTGGAAAACGGTTCGGCACGGTCGCAGGACCAACATCTGCGGGAACAGCATTTGTTAAAAGTACTTAACGGCGTGACCGATAATTTTATGGGAAAGTTTGCGAAGTACCACCAAAATGCAGTGTCAATGTACATTGACAAGTCGGAGCGTATGGGCGAGGAAATATATGTGGATTTTGATTTCAAGCGCTATCCGCTGCGTGATTTCAATATGATACTTGCAGAGACCTCCGCTATAGAACGTGAGTACAGCAAGCTCGGTATGCGCAACAGCAAAGCAATAGAACACGGCAAGCTCGAAAAACACGCTATGCATCTTGTGCGGCTTTACTATATGGCATTTGACATTCTGGAGCGCAGGAAGATAGTAACATACCGTGAAGAGGAGCACGACCTGCTTATGTCCATAAGAAACGGCGCGTTCAGCAATGAGCGGAATTTGTTTTCCGATGAATTCTATGAAATGGCGGACGGGCTTGAAAAGCGTCTTGAGTACGCGGAAAAAAATACCGACCTTCCGAAAGAACCCGACTATAAGCGTATCGAGGACTTTGTTGTGTCGGTCAACCGGGAGATACTGAAAGAAAGAGGATAAAAATGAAAGAGGTCAAGGGAAAGTACAATTCCGCAAAGGTCTTTACGGACGTTGTGGAGGACAGCGCGATCGCGCAGATAAAAGAACTCTGCGATCAGGAATTTGTGCGGAATGAAAAGATAAGAATTATGCCCGACGCTCATGCGGGAGCGGGCTGCGTTATCGGTACAACAATGACTATAACCGACAAGATCGTGCCAAACCTTGTGGGAGTAGATATCGGCTGCGGCATGGAAACGGTTAAGATCAAAGGCAGGCATATAGAGCTTATGCAGCTTGACAAGCTTATTTACCGTGCTATACCGTCAGGCTTTGATATTCGCGATACGGCGCACAGATATGCGGAGCAGATCGACTTAACGGAACTAAAATGCGTTAAACACGTCGATCTCGGACGTGCTGAAAAGTCTCTCGGAACTCTCGGAGGCGGAAACCACTTTATCGAGGCGGACAAGGGCGACGACGGCAGCGTTTATATAGTCGTACATTCGGGAAGCCGTCACTTAGGCGTCGAGGTCGCAAAATATTATCAGGAAATGGGATATAAACAGCTTGTCTCCGCATATGTGACCAACAAGGACGAGGAAAATAAGCTTGTTGAAGATCTTAAAGCACAGGGTCGGCAGCAGGATATTCAAAGCGAGATTGCAAAGTTGCGGAGCGGCAAGGTCGTTCCCGTGCCGAAGCATCTCGCCTATGTAAGCGGAGAGCTTTTCGGGGACTATATCCATGATATGCGTATCGTGCAGAGGTTTGCCGAGCTTAACCGCAAGGCTATGATGGACGAGATTTTAAAGGGAATGGGTCTGAAAGCGGAAGAGCAGTTTACTACGATACACAACTATATTGATACAGAGAATATGATCCTGCGGAAAGGCTCGGTATCGGCGCAGTCAGGCGAGAAGCTGATAATCCCGATAAATATGCGGGACGGAAGCTTGATCTGCAAGGGCAGGGGAAATCCCGACTGGAACTGCTCCGCGCCTCACGGAGCGGGCAGGCTTATGAGCAGGAGCGCGGCAAGAGAAAGCTTTACCGTAAGCGAGTTTAAAAAGCAAATGAAAGGGATATACAGTACATCGGTTTGCAGCGGCACTCTTGACGAG
>CAMWVO010000277.1 GCA_947177695.1 uncultured Clostridia bacterium | reverse complement strand
GTTATAAGCACCGCTATGGAGCTTGGGTACCTTAAAATGCCCGAGGGACTTATAATTGATATAGACGCAATGAACCGCTTTCCGCCCGAAAAGATAGTTCTTATCACCACGGGAAGTCAGGGCGAGCCTATGTCTGCGCTGTCGAGAATGGCTATGAACGAGCACCGCACCGTAACGATAACTCCCATGGACTTTATCATTATCAGCGCGACCCCTATCCCCGGAAACGAAAAGCTTGTGACAAAGGTTGTTAACGAGCTTATGCGTGCGGGCGCAGAGGTCATTTACGAGTCCATGTACGATGTTCACGTATCGGGACATGCCTGTCAGGAGGAGCTGAAGCTTATGCTTTCCCTGACAAAGCCCAGATATTTCATTCCCGTACACGGCGAATACAAGCACCTTAAAAAGCACGCGGGACTTGCCTACAGTCTTGGCTTTGAAGAGGACAGCGTTATAATAGGAAGCATAGGCAACGTTATCGAAACAAACGGCGCGGACATGAAGATAACCGGACAAGTTCCCGCGGGACGCGTCTTTGTGGACGGTCTGGGCGTTGGCGACGTTGGCTCTATAGTGCTTCGGGACAGAAAGCATCTTTCCGAGGACGGTCTTATCATCGCAGTGGCAACTATCGAATCGGAAAGCGGGGCTATCCTTGCGGGACCCGACATTGTTTCCCGCGGATTTGTCTACGTCAGGGAGTCGGAGGAGCTTATCGACGCTGCCCGCAAGCTGATGATGAAAACGCTTCAGGACTGTCTGGACGAAGATATGCGCGACTGGAACACTATCAAATCCCGCATGAGGGACGAGCTCAGCGACTACATTTACATGAAAACCAAGCGCAGACCCATGATACTTCCCATTATTATGGAGATATGAATACCGCAGGGACGGAAAAACCGTCCTATGCAAATTTTAAATTCTATTGTAATTACTGTAAACTTTAACAGGACGTATTAAATTTTTCACCCGAAAGGACAAACCGCTATGAAAGGAAAACGCTGGACGGCTTTTAAAATGGTCTCGATGCTGCTGGTGGTGGTATCGCTTGCGTGTGCATTTTCGCTGTACAATACGGACGAGGTACGTTTCTGGACGCTGCTGGCGATAACGTCGCTGACGGCTCTGGCGTTCCTGACGCTTTTTTCCGCGTCACAGAAAAATCTGCACAAGTTCGTGACCGAAATGGAGTCCCAGCTCAACCTTACCGAAAGGGACTCCCTCTATAAGTTTCCCGCCCCCGCGGTGATAATCGACGGGGAGGGCATTATAGTATGGTACAACATCGCCTTTAACGAGCAGGTCTACGGCGGGGACGCTTTCGGTCTGCACATTACAAAGATCATCAATATTGATCTGGAAAAGACCTTTGAAAACAAGAACGTTACCGTAAGCTACGAAACGGGACATTTCAGAATTTCCGCGGTGACGACCGAAAAGCGGGACTCCGATTCGGAGCTTCTCTCCGACCTTACCCTTTTGTATTTTGACGATATCAGCGACTATATCACCCTGGAGGGACGCTTCAACGATATCCGTCCGTCGGTAATTCTTATCTCGGTGGACAACTACGAGGAGCTGCTTTCGGGTGAAAAGGACAGCGAAAAGGCTCACATAATGATACAGGCGGACAAGCTTCTGGAGAATTATTTCGACGGACACAACAGCCTGCTGAGAAAGCTTTCCAACGACAAATTTATTGCCGTCGCGGAGGAACGCGACCTTAAAAAAATGTACGAGGACAAGTTCAAAATTCTCGAGGACGTGAGAAAGATACCCGTATCGGAAAAGTCCCCCGTTACGCTTTCCATAGGCGTTGGCTCGGGAGCTGCGAACATCTCCGAGTCGGAGCAGGACGCTAAGCAGTCCCTTGAAATGGCTCAGGGCAGAGGCGGCGATCAGGTTGCGATAAAGACCGAGAGCGGCTACGAATTTTTCGGAGGCGTTACAAAGGGCATCGAAAAGAACACCAAGGTCAAGACCAGATTTGTTGCGACCGCTCTGGCGGAGCTTATCAATTCCTCGTCCAATGTTATCGTTATGGGACACCGCTACGGCGACCTTGACAGCGTTGGTTCGGGAGCGGGTATGTGCGGAGCGGTGCGGCGGCTCAATCCGTCCATAGAAGCCTATATGGCTGTGGACGCGGAAAGATGTCCCGCAAAGCCCATAATCGACCGTCTTAACGAAAACCTCACCGACGAACTGCCGATCTTTATTTCCCCTGCGGAGGCTCTCGGAAAGATGAACGACAACTCGCTGCTGATAATCGTGGATACCCACAACAAGGACATCATAGAAAGCCCCGAGCTTTACGAAAG
The DNA here is from genome assembly GCA_947177695.1 of uncultured Clostridia bacterium. Classification (GTDB taxonomy): domain Bacteria; phylum Bacillota; class Clostridia; order Oscillospirales; family Ruminococcaceae; genus RGIG8773. The sequence continues at coordinate 1,478 of CAMWVO010000277.1, read as the reverse complement.
AGCGAAGCATATCGCCGTTATAGACCATCACCGCCAGACGGTGAATTACATTGACAACGCGGTTATTTTCCACCACGAGCCTTACGCTTCCTCGGCAAGCGAGATGATCGCGGAGCTTATCCAGTATTTCACGGGAATAGACAAGCTCTCCAGCTATTACGCCGACGCCATGCTTGCGGGTATCATGCTCGATACCAAGGATTTTGTAATGCGTACCGGAGTGCGTACCTTTGAAGCGGCGGCTTTCCTGAGAAAGCTTGGCGCGGACATGGTTGCGGTAAAGGGTCTGTTCGACAATGATTTCGAGTGCATCAAGCACCGCTCTCAGCTTATTTCGGGAGCGGAGATCTATAACAAGTGCGCCATTGCGACCGACGACAGCGGCGCTCCCGACGCAAGGGTAAGCTCCGCGCAGGCTGCGGACGAAATGCTGGGCATCGCGGGAGTGGACGCAAGCTTTGTTATCTTCAACACTCCCGACGGAGGAATAAACATTTCCGCCCGTTCGCTGGGAGCAATGAACGTACAGATCATCATGGAGAAGCTGGGCGGAGGCGGTCACCAGACTATGGCGGCGGCTCAGTTCAGCGGGATTACCGTCCACGAGGCAAAGGCAAAGCTTGTGGGCGCGATCGACGAGCATATTGCAAATATAAGCTAAGGAGCTTCGGCATGAAAGACAAAATCAAAAATATTCTCAAAAAAGCAAAAGACAGCTTGTTCAGGGTCGCCCCCATGCTTTACATCGAGGAGACGGAAAATCATTTCGACAAACTTTTCGGAGTCAGGGAGGGTGAGCGCGTCGTTTTCCACGAGATAGTTTCGGATATAGTCCATATTGACGTTCACCTGATAAAACCGTCGGAGGAAAGACCTTTTCAGGTCTTGTTTACCACGGGAATGAGCGACCTGCCTATGACAATGCCCGAGGACGCGTCCGAGGAATTTAAAAGCGATCACGAAAGAGCGGAGATATACTGTATCCTGCCCGCCGGCTGGAAGCTTGAAAACAATATGACAGACGAGGAAAAAGACAAATATTACTGGGTAGTATCCGCAATAAAAATGGCGGCAAGGTATCCGCATATGTGCAAAACATGGCTTTCCCACTGTCATACGCTTCAGTACTCGGAGGAAAACGAACCGCTTTCACCCTGCACAAAGCTGTGCGCCGCGGTGTTCTATCAACTCAATCACACCGATTTCGGCGGGAAATACGGCGACGGGCTTGAAAGCTTTTGTACAAAGGACAACACCCGAATAAACCTGCTTTGTTTTGTGCCGATCTATGAGGAGGAAATGAATTTTAAGATCGAAAACAGCGCGCCTAAGCTTTACGAAAAGCTTTTCGGCGAGGACATAAACGACATAAAACAGCTTGAAATCGACAATAACAGAAAAAACGTATGCGTTTAAAAACCAACATATGAAAGGAATGTTTTAAAATGAAAGTTATTTTTTTACAGGACGTTAAGGGC
>CAMWVO010000276.1 GCA_947177695.1 uncultured Clostridia bacterium | reverse complement strand
TTTTTTTTAAGTATAGGGGTCCACCGTTCACGACCAGCGTAAGTTAGGCGGGATCGGCATTTGTTGATAGGCGCGGAGCTTAAAAGCTATATAAAGGAGCTTGCGGCAAGGCTTTAGACCTACGCAAAAGCGCAAAGGAGCGGCAAAATGGCGGAGCTTAAAATCAACGGACTTTCCTGCGGCTACGGCGGGGAGGATATCGTAAGGAACGTGTCCCTGACGGTAAAGGGCGGCGAGACCGCAGCAATAGCGGGTCCCAACGGCTGTGGAAAGACTACCCTGCTTCGGGCGGTGTGCGGACTTATTCCCATAACCGACGGAAGTGCGTTTATAGACGGAAAATCGGTTTCGGAGATGTCCCCAAAAGAGCGCGCGCGGAAAATTGCAATGCTGTCCCAGACGGGCGCGGGTGGAGACTATTTTGACTACACAGTTCTTAAAGCGGTGCTTATGGGACGGTACTCGCGGCAAAAGGGAACGGTCTTTTCAGAGACCTCGCGGGAGGATATTGCCGCGGCTGAAAAGTACATAGCCGAGGTGGGTCTCAGCGGCTGCGAGGACAGACCCATCACCGAGCTTTCGGGCGGACAGCTCCAGCGTGTGTTTTTGGCACGGGCGTTTGCTCAGGAACCTGAAATTTTGGTGCTTGACGAGCCTGCGAACCACTTGGATATAAAAAGCCGAAACGAGCTTGCGGAGCTGCTGAAACGCTTTACGGAAAGCGGGAAGTCCGTTGTTGGAGTTTTCCACGACATAAGCTTTGCCGCGGCGGTGTCCGATAAAATACTGCTTATGAAGGACGGCGAGGCTGCCGACTGCGGAAAGACCGCGGAGATTATCGGGTCGGAAAAGCTGTCCGAGGTTTTCGGCACGGACATACGGGCGTACATGAAAAGTATGCTGAAAATATGGGAATAACGTCAGACCGTGAGATTTTACAAATTTCACGGTTAATTTTTCCGCCTGGCAGTGCAGTTCTACAAAAATCATTTACAACGCTTGAAAACTTTTGCCGTAGTGATATACTTAATGTAAGGTATGTCCGTTTTGAAAAACTTGCGGATATGCCGCACAATTGAATAGTCAAACGGTGCCTTGAGATATGAAGCGGCTTTGCGTGTAAGTATTGTTCAAGGGTAAAAGGGAAACAGGTAATCCTAATTTCCAATTAAAAAGTGTATAAAAAATCAAACAAAAAATTGCGTTGATGTTTTTTGTGAAGATTTTTTATCTGCACTTTTAATTGGAAATTAGGATATGAATCCTGTGCGATCTCGTCACTGTGTGGGAGGAGCGCTCCGCAATTATGTCACTGATAAAATCGGGAAGACTGCGCCGCGCGATGACGCCCGAGCCAGGAAACCTGCCGTTTGCGGTACAGGAACAATGTTCCGGATCACGAGGTATTGATCGTACACGCCGAAAGCGGGTTTTCGTAACTGCGCTTTGGTTTGTTATGCTCTTTTTCCTCGTTGGAAAGAGAGTTTTTTGTTTCTGTGCCGGCTGTATTTACTGTATCCCCAAAAAGAAAGGAACTAAAGCTATGAACATTAAAAAAATTATTGCCGGCATTTCGGCAGCCGCGCTGGCTCTCTGCATGACCGCCTGCGGAGCGGACTCCACAAGAGAGGGCGGTACTATTACAACCGCCGACCTGTCCATGCTCGAAACTATTACCGAGACTGCCGAGGCGGAGGACTTCGGCGACGGCGAGGACGTTTCCGACGACGGCGTAAGAACTATTATCGACCGGGAGGGAAACCTTATCCAGATAAGGGAAAACGTGCAGACTATTGTTTCCGCCGCGCCGTCAATTACGGAAATCTTAGAGGGACTTGGACTTTCGGGCAGAATAATTGCGGCTGACATTTATTCCGCCGACGTTGACGGCATTGACCCGTCCATATGCACGCTGGATTTCTACAATATCAACATCGAGGAACTTACCGCCCTTGCTCCCGATCTTATCATCGTAAGCGGAATGTCGATGTCGGGCGCGGACGATCCTTATGCCGCCCTGAAAGAAGCGGGAGTGAACGTTATCTACATTCCCACCTCAAATTCGATCGCAGGGATAAAGCTTGATATCGAATTTATCGCAAGCTATCTCCACGCCGAGCAGCAGGGCGCGGAGCTTATCGCGGACATCACCGACGCGGTGAACGACATATCCGAAAAAGCCGCTGGAATTACCGAAAAGAAAAAGGTCTACTTTGAAATAGGAGCGGCTCCCTATCTCTATAGCTGCGGAAACAACACATTTATCAACGAGATGATCACTCTTGCGGGCGCGGAAAATATCTACGGCAGTGAGGAGGGCTGGCTCTCCAATTCCGAGGAAAGCGTTATCGCCGCAAACCCCGACGTTATCATCACAAGCGTGCAGTACGACGGCTACGATTTCAACGAGATAAAGTCCCGCGCGGGCTGGGAGAACATTTCCGCCGTAAAGAACGGTGCGGTCTACAGCGTGAACGCGAACGCAACAAGCCGTCCGTCACAGCATATCATTGAGGGACTATATCAGGTCGCCGAGGCGATCTACCCCGAATTATTTGCCGAATGAAGCGCACGGGAATAGCTCTGAACATTATCGCGGCAGCGGCGGCAATTATCTTAGGAGTATGCGCTGGAAGTGTTTTCGTGCCTCCGCTGCACGTTTTTAAAATTTTCGGGAACGCCCTTTTCGGCACGAAGCTTGAGGTTGTACCCGATTCAAGCGTCAGCATAATCATGACCATACGCTTTCCTCGGGTACTGCTGGGCTTTCTTACGGGAGCGGCTCTTTCCGCCTGCGGAACGACGGTGCAGTCGGTGCTGAGAAATCCTCTTGCTTCACCCTTTACTCTGGGAGTATCCAGCGGAGCGTCACTGGGCGCGGGCATTGTTATCGCCTGCGAGCTGACCTTTCTTGGACGTTTTACGCTTCCTGCCGCGGGACTGGTTTTCGGTGTGGCGTCAATGTTTTTGATGGTAGCGTTCGCCTCAAAAATAGACCGCACGCTTCAGGGCAGTACGATAGTACTTACGGGAATGGTGCTGTCCCTGTTCGTGAACGGGATAGTCTCGGTGATGGCAAACGCAAAGGACGAAAAATACAAGCAGATAATGAAATGGCAGACTGGCAGCTTCTCGGGCAGAAAATGGGAGTACGTGATAATTCTTGCGGCAGTATTCGCGGCGTGTACGGCGTACTTTATGGCAAGAAGCCGCGAGCTGGATATTCTTACGTTCGGGGACGAGCAGGCACAGAGCGCGGGAGTTGATACCGCGCGGGAAAAAACGCTTCTGCTGCTGATAACGGCGGTGCTGTCGGGTACGTCCGTAGCCTTTGCGGGAGTTATCGGCTTTGTGGATCTGATATCCCCCCACATAGCAAGGCGGATCTTCGGCGCGGAGCACAAGCTTTTAGTACCCATGTCCGCGCTGATCGGAGGCACGTTCATGGTACTCTGCGACCTTGCCGCAAGGACGGTGATAGCCCCCAACGAGCTTCCCGTAGGAGTTGTCACGTCGCTTATCGGCGCGCCGTTTTTCGCATGGGTATTTTTCAGACGTTCAGCCCGCAGCAGGCTCAGCCGATGAATACGCTTAAAAAGATTTTCCGACCGTTTTGTTTTTGATAAATTTTCACGGCTATTTTTTGTTCCGAAGCTTGTCGGGCAGATATGGATATCTGCGGTGCATTTTGGTTTGAGAAAGAGAAAAAATTTCACAGAGGGAAGTCCCCGCAGGCAGAAAAGTCTCCATAAGCGCTGCGGGGACTTTTTATTTCAATTTCTGCAAAAATATATTTTCTTATACAAAAAC
>CAMWVO010000275.1 GCA_947177695.1 uncultured Clostridia bacterium | reverse complement strand
GTCGTTGAGAATCTCGACGACGCTATGGATTTCGCGGAGGAGATAGGCTATCCTGTTATTGTGCGCCCCGCGTTCACGCTCGGCGGCACGGGCGGAGGTATCGCCGAGACATGCGAAGAGCTCCACGAGATCGCCACAAACGGCTTGCGGCTCTCGCCTATTACGCAGATTTTGGTCGAGAAGTGCATTTCGGGTTGGAAAGAAGTCGAGTTCGAGGTAATGCGCGACAGCAAGGGCAACGTAATCACCGTCTGCTCAATGGAGAACTTCGACCCCGTAGGCGTTCACACGGGCGACTCGATCGTCGTAGCGCCCTGCGTTACTCTTGCGGACAAGGAATATCAGATGCTCCGCACGGCAGCGCTGGACATCATTCAGGCGCTGGAGGTCGAGGGCGGCTGCAACTGCCAGTTTGCGCTGAAGCCCGACAGCTTCGACTATGCGGGAATTGAGGTTAATCCGCGTGTATCGCGTTCGTCGGCGCTCGCGTCCAAGGCGACGGGCTACCCGATAGCCAAGGTTGCGGCGAGAATTGCGGTCGGCTATACGCTTGACGAGATAATCAATCAGGTAACGGGCAAGACCTACGCTTGCTTTGAACCCGCGCTTGATTACCTTGTAGTCAAGTTCCCGAAATGGCCGTTTGATAAGTTTGTATACGCGAAGAAAACTCTCGGCACGCAGATGAAAGCGACCGGAGAAATTATGGCTATCGCTCCGTCTTTTGAAGCCGGAATGATGAAAGCTGTCCGCTCTATCGAGCTGAAAATGGACACCATGACGAAAAAAGAGTTCACTCTGCTTTCGGACGAGGAGGTCTTGAAGAAGCTCGAGGACGTTGACGTTGACCGTTCGTTCTGTGTGTTTGAGGCATTGAAGCGCGGAATTTCGATAGACACCATTCACGATATCACCAAGATAGACAAATGGTTTATCGCAAAGCTGAAAAATCTTGTCGAGCTTGAAAAGTGGCTCGCCAAGGGCGAATTGACCCAAGAAAAATACGACACCGCGAAGAAGTATTGCTATCTCGACAGCACTATCGAGCGCATTTCCGGGCAGAAGCTCGCGGAGCGCGGGATTGACCGCCGTCTCGCCGTATACAAAATGGTCGACACCTGCGCGGCGGAGTTCTCGGCAGATACCCCGTATTTCTATAATACGTTCGACCGCGAAAATGAAGCCGAGGAGTTTATCGAAGCTCACCCCTCCGACAAGAAAAAGGTCATCGTTTTCGGTTCGGGACCTATCCGTATCGGACAGGGTATCGAGTTCGATTACTGCTCCGTCCACTGCGTATGGACGTTAAAGGAAGAGGGCTGCGAAGCAATCATCTGCAACAACAACCCCGAGACCGTTTCCACCGACTTTGATACGGGAACGCGTCTGTATTTCGATCCGCTCACCCGCGAGGACGTGGAGGCGCTTATCGCTACCGAAAAGCCTTACGGCTGCGTAGTCCAGTTCGGCGGTCAGACAGCGATCTCGCTCACAAAGCACCTTACCGAGATGGGAGTGCGCATACTCGGCACACAGGCGTCGGACATCGACGCGGCGGAGGATCGCGAACTGTTCGACGAGCTGCTGGAAAAATGCGGTATTCCGAGACCCAAGGGAGAAACCGTGTTCACGACAAAGCAGGCGCTCAAGGCCGCGAACGAGCTGGGTTATCCCGTGCTGCTCCGTCCGAGCTATGTCCTCGGCGGACAGAATATGATAATCGCGCACTGCGACGCGGACGTCGACGAGTATATGAAGATAATCACGGCGACCGAGCTTGAAAATCCTGTGCTTATCGACAAGTATATGATGGGTACGGAAGTCGAGGTCGACGCTATCTGCGACGGCGAGGACTTTGTTATTCCGGGAATTATGGAGCATGTCGAGCGCGCGGGTATCCACAGCGGCGACTCGATCTCGATATATCCGAGCCAGAACCTCACCACCCACATCAAAAAGGTGATCGTCGACTATACGGAGAAGCTTGCAAAGGCGCTTCATGTTATCGGTCTTGTGAATATCCAGTATGTCGTGTACAATCACGAGGTATATGTGATCGAGGTGAATCCGCGTTCGTCGCGAACCGTGCCGTATATCTCCAAGGTTACGGGAGTGCCTATGGTCGATCTGGCGACAAAGATAATTCTCGGCAAAAAGCTCAAGGATATGGGCTACAAGAGCGGGCTTTATCCCGTTGCGGACTATATCGCGGTGAAAGTTCCCGTATTCTCGTTTGAGAAGCTGCACGATGTTGACAACCAACTCGGTCCGGAAATGAAGTCCACAGGCGAATGCTTAGGCATCGCAAGGACATTCAGCGAAGCGCTGTACAAGGGGCTTATCGCCGCCGGGTACAAGTTCTATGATAAAGGCGGAGTGCTCATCTCCTTTCGCGATTCGGACAAGAACGACGTTATCGAGATAGCCAGCCGTTTTGAGGCACTTGGTTTCAAGATATACGCGACGGGCGGAACGGCTTCGGTGCTCAACCGCAATATGATAGCCGCAAACCATGTCTACCGCATTCACGAATACAAAGAGCCGAATGTTATCACGCTGCTCGAAAGCGGTGAGATAAACTATGTGGTCTCCACCTCGGAGACGGGGCGCAAGCCGTCGCTGGATTCCGTGAGAATGAGAAGAAAGGCGGTAGAGCGTTCGATAGTCTGCCTGACGGCGATAGACACGGCAAACGCGCTGCTTGACTGCCTGGAGATGAACAAGACCATCGCCGACGTTGAAATGGTGGATATCACAAAAATTTAATCGTGTTGTCAAGGAAGTGTGGCAAGCTGTGCAAGCAAGCGGCGCTGCAGACTTGCAACGGAACGAAGCGCGCAGCGCGGAGTGCAGTGAAAAGTCTGCAGTGTCGCTTGGCTAGTGAGCGGAGCGAACGGTGCGCAGCTTGCTTTTTAATAAGAGGTTAATTATGAAGATCGGCAAATATCCCGTTAAGTGTTCATTCAGAATTTCGCGTATCGTGAGCGACTTGCTTTCGCTCGGAATAGCCGTGCTTATATTTTCGGTAACGATCAGCTTTATCACGCAGTATCGCGCTATGCTGCGGCAGATAGGCGCGGAGGGCGTTTCGGATATTGAGAACAATTATATCGGAGCGTTCTCATGGAGCTATTGGCTCTCGCTGATATTTCCCGCGCTGGTGACCGGAGTGTTCGCGGCTTATCTGATACTTACGCTGACAAGCCGCAAGCTCGAGAAGTTCAACATCACGAAGCGCAATGCTCAGGACGTTTACGACTGGTACGCGTTTTGCGTGTCGCTTTGCAAGATACCCATCTTTATGGGGTTATTCGATATTATGTATATTTTCCAACGGCGAATGCTGGGGGAGAACATAAGCCTGTTCAGTATGCAGATCCTTCTTGATATTGTTATCGTGACGATAATAATTCGCTTTACGGTGCATAGAATAAGGAAAATAACCGAAACAAAGGACAGCGTTAAAAGCGCGGACGATTCTGTTGTCAAAGTCCGCGTTGTTGATAAGGACGATAAGGAGTAACATTATTCATGAGCTTTTATTGCGGGAAATATCCCATTATTGAGAAGTCAACATTGGCTAAGGGTATCTACTCGATGTACGTTGACGCGCCCGAGCTTGCGGACGAAGCGCAGGTAGGACAGTTCGCGAATCTCGCCGCGCCCGGATTTACGCTGCGCAGACCGATCTCGATCTGCGGTATCGACAGGGAGCGCGGAACGCTGCGATTCGTGTTCGAGGTTCGCGGAAAGGGAACTGAGGCGCTGGCTATGCTGACCGAGGGCGAGAGCCTTGACATTCTCGGACCGCTCGGAAAC